>CAZBRU010000039.1:0-9263 GCA_964494585.1 uncultured Planctomycetales bacterium | reverse complement strand
GGCCAATCGCCTGCCAACGTATGTTTTAAGGCTTCCGTCTTTAAGGCCTTGCAGCAGCTTAAACGGTCAAGCTTTCCGTTGGGAAATGTTTCCTTGGCTTCCAAAGCTGCCTTGTTTTGCCCCACAATCATGTTCAATTTCCATTTCAAAGCGATTTCATCGCGATATTTAATCATTTCAGGGATCTTAAAACTTGTATCGATATGCACGAGCGGAAAGGGCACGTGGCCGAAAAAAGCCTTTCGCGCCAGCCAAAGCAAAACCGTACTGTCTTTGCCAATCGACCAGAGCATAACTAAACTTTTAAATTCACGGTATGCCTCACGCAAAATGTAAACACTTTGCGCTTCGAGGCTGTCTAATTTATCTAAAACATGTTTGTTATCCATATTATCTACCATTTGCGTAGGGGCGACTCGCGACTGCGAGTCGCCCCCACAGTTAATCTTTCTTAAAATGCAATCCGCATTCTTTATTTTCCGGAGTCTCCCACCACCAGCGGCCGGCACGAATATCTTCATCTGGCTTTATAGCGCGGGTGCAGGGCGCGCAACCGATACTTGCAAAACCTTTCGCGTGGAGCGCGTTCACATCAACTTTGTTTCTCTTAATATAATCGCGAACTTGCTCTAATGACCAATCGGCTAAAGGATTAATCTTTATTTTTTGATTTGCATCATCCCCTTCGATAACCTCAAGAGTCGCGCGTGTAATCGATTGGGCGGCGCGTAAGCCTGTCATCCACGCGTCCACATTTTTAAGCGCGCGCTTTAGCGGTTCAACTTTACGAATGCCGCAGCAAAATTTTCGGTTTTCAACGCTTTCATAAAAAAGATTGATCCCTTTTTCTTGAACCATTTTTTCGACAGCCGCGAAGTCTGGAAAATAAACCTTAAGCTTTAAATTTTTGTATTTATTCTGATTTTTCGCAAGCAAATCATATGTTTCCTCATGAAGACGGCCCGTATCGAGCGTAAAAATTTCAATCTTGGGCGCGATTTTTGAAATCATGTCCGTTAAAACCTGATCTTCTTCCCCTAAACTTGAGGCAAAATTAATCTGCGCGCCAAATTCTTCAAAACTTAAAATGAGAATATCTTCCGCACTCTTATTTTTGACTTTTGCTTTTAAAGTTTCGATTTTAATTTTGAGATCCATTTTCTTAAGCCTCAAAATATTGTTCCATTGAAAAATAGCGTTCCCCTGTATCCGGCAAAATTACGACAATCCGTCCGCCCTCTTTCAGGCTTTGCGCAACTTTCACGGCAGCGATGACAGCCGCTCCGGCCGAAATACCTACGCTTAAACCTTCTTCTTTTCCGAGCCGGCGCGTCATGAGAAAAGCCTCTTTATCCGCAACCGCCACGACCTCATCAATAATTTTTCTGTCAAGAATGGCAGGAACAAAACCAGCTCCTATCCCTTGAATATTGTGGCGCCCGGCCGGTTTTCCGGACAAGACCGCGCTTGTCTGCGGCTCAACAGCAACAATTTTTATGTTTGGATTCTTTTCTTTAAGGACTTGGCCAATTCCCGTTATTGTACCGCCCGTGCCGACACCGGCAACAAAAACATCAATTTTTCCGTCACATGCCTCTAAAATCTCGACAGCTGTTGTCTGCCGGTGAATCAAGGGGTTAGCTTTGTTTTCAAACTGCCGCGGGATAAAACTCTGGGGAATCTTTTTTGCCAACTCTTCACTCTTTTTCATTGCCCCCTGGATACCTTCCTTGGCGGAGGTTAAAACCACTTCAGCGCCATAAAGTTTCAAAAGGTAAATTCGCTCCAAACTCATTGATTCCGGCATGGTCAATATACAGCGGTATCCTTTGACCGCACAAATCATAGCAAGGCCAATTCCTGTATTGCCGCTTGTCGGTTCAATGACAGTTGAGCCCTTTTTTAAAAGCCCACACCTTTCAGCGTCCTCAATCATCGCAAGACACGGACGATCCTTAACACTGCCGCTCGGATTGAATGATTCTAATTTACCTAGGATTTCTATCCCCTTAAAAGGTTCGGCAATTTTTTTAAGACGCACCAGCGGCGTCTGCCCGATTAATTCGGTTACACTGTCTACGATTTTATTTTTTGAAGTCATTCCTTTTCCTCATTTCAAATAATTTTAATGCCCATGTTTTAAAAATAATACCGAAAGAAGAAAGCTTATGCTTAACGTGATACAGGGATTGATAAGCCAGGTGAAAAATGTTTTTTGGGTTACACGGCTGCCAAAGGTAGATTCAAAACCGTCTTTAACATTGCCGATTGCGAAAATCGAAACCGTATAGACAATGACCGTCGGAAAAGGAAGCCCCAATCTTGAAGCGATAATCGTTAACGTGCCGCTCACAACGTTTATGATAGTTGCCGTGAGCAACCCAAGCGGAACAATTTTCTCGCTCGATGTTTTTAAAGGACCGCTAAAGCCAAAAGCACCAAGACCAAATATTATTCCCATGACAAGTAGTCCAATCGGCGCACTTATCAACCCTGCGGCCGCAAGCGGCCCAACGGCGTTAGCAACATTATTGGTTCCCTGCGCAAAGCCCTTATAGCAACTCGTGAGAATAACAAGGTACTTCAATCTTTCTTTATGATGAACAATCCTTTCATAAACCCAAAAATTCCTTTGTCTCGGCGGATAAATATATCTGGCAACACAATAGATCATAACATAACTCATGACGCAGGCTACAGTCCACGTACCGGCAAGATATTGTATTTTCGCCCAATTCACGCTCTGATGAAACAATCCCACGCCGCAGATGGCTGCCAGCGTGGAAAGCGACGTTGACTGCGGAATATGCATTAAATTCGCCGTAAATAAACTGAGCGTTGCGGCTGTCAAAATAATGAATGCGGCGCGCACGGAAATCGTTTCGGGCGGAATAATGCCTTTGCCAAGGGTTTGCGCGACGGCACCCCCAAAGATCAGCGCTCCGGCTAGCGCAAAGATCACAAACAAAACCCCTGACATGGTCCGATTCAGCGCATTGCTCCCGACCGCCGTTGAAAACGATCCCGCAAAGCTGGGCGCGCCCATGTTAAGAGCAAAAAATGCCGCCAAAAATAGAATTGATAATTCCATATTATTTAAATCGCGTACAGATAGTTTTTGATAAGGTTTCTCTCGCGACCTGCAATTTCCTCAAAAGTAATTTTACCCATGGCCTTCAAAGTCAGCGTCTCGACTTCCTGCCAAATCTCACCAATGACATCTGCCGATTTTCCCCTCATTCTCCTACTTTGGTCCCCGAAATTCATGAAAGATTTTGCGATATCACTTAGCCGAATTTCCTGCGGCGATTTTGAGAGCACGTACCCTCCTTTTTGCCCTCGCACACTCTCAACAATGTCAAGTTCCTTTAAACGAATCAGAATATGAGTTAAAAATTTTATTGGAATCTTTTGCCGCTGGGCAATGGTCTTGATCTGCACAGGCTCTGGATTTGGCCAGTGCAGGGCAAGTTCCAAAATCGCTTTGCACGCATAATTTGTCTTCGCTGAAATTTTCATATTATATCATTACTAAATTTATCAAGTAAGTAATGATAGAATGTAAACAAACCTTTGTCAAGTTTTTTCGTAAAACTTACTTTTCCGCCAACAGTTGCTCAACAATCTTCGCGCTGCCGGAAGGCATGGGATATTTTTGGAGCGCATTTAAGGCCACCCACCGACGAGAATCGCTAGGCTGAGGTAAGGAATCAATTTCACAATCAAAAACATTTAAATGAGCACGAAACTGCGTATAAAAATGAGTTAGATTCATAAGATGGCTTTGGATGGTCGCGTTTACTCCTAGCTCCTCCCTCACTTCTCTGCGCAAGGCATCTTGAGGCGACTCACCTTTTTCAATTTTTCCACCAGGAAACTCCCAAAGGTCCGCCAAAAGGCCTTTGGAAGCGCGTTTTTGAATCAAAAATTTTCCGTTATGTCGAATCACCGCAATCGCAACGTTAATTTCTTTTAAAATGCGCTTTTTAGGCGTCGGGATAATTTCTTGAATATCTTTTTTGTAAGCTAAACAAAAAGATTTGACCGGACAGACGGAACAAATGGGTTCTTTGCTGCGGCACACCAAAGCTCCGAGCTCCATCATGGCTTGATTAAAAATATTGTTCCCATTTTGCGGCATCACTTTATCTAAAAATAAAAGGACATCGTTATCTTTTGAAGTATCTGCGTGTCCTTTTAAAGCTAAAAGCCGCATCACGACACGTCTCACGTTTGCATCAATAATTGGTTCACGTTTATCAAAAGCAATACTTAAAACAGCACCTCTTGTATAAGGGCCAAAACCGGGCAATGCTTTAAGTTGCTCAGCACTTTCTGGGATTTTGCAATCGAACTCACTGCAAATGATGTTAGCGGATTTATGAATATTCTTTGCGCGCGCGTAGTACCCCAAACCCTGCCAATTTTTAAGGATTTTCTGCAAAGAAGATTTGGCAACATCTGTTACGGCAGGAAACTCTTTCACCCACCTCTTATAATAGGGAATAACGGCGGCAACCGTTGTCTGCTGAAGCATAATTTCTGAAATCCAAATTTTGTATGGGTCTCTGGTCTGCCGCCAAGGAAGGTCGCGGGCTTCCGCGCAATACCACTTCATTAACTTTCTTGAAAAACTTTTAAAAGAAATCATCTTGTTTTGTGAAGGATGTCCAAAAATAATTTTTTTATTTCCGGGTGTTGTCCGACTGGAGCTGTCGTGCGGATTTTAACAGCAGGATACTTTTTATGAAAAGAATTTACGATTCTAGGAATGTCGCGCAGGGCGTGGCGGCCGTTATTTAAGAAATTCAGTAAAATAATAATTTCACCGGCACCTTGCTCTACACATCGCTTAAGCCCTGCTGAAATACTCGGCCGATTGATTTCTAAAAAGGCGTACTGAAAAATTGGAATACTGCTTTTTGCTTTCAAGCTGCGGGTAAGAAGATGAATTTCTTTTTTCGCACGCGCCTCGCGGCTGCCATGGGAAATTAAAAGAACCGCTCTTTTCATCATAAAATAACTTTCAAAGGATTTTTTAATAAAGAAATTCGAGCCGTGTGTCCGACGCTAAAAGGAAGATAGCGATGGGCGCCATCGATGTAAATCATGCCGCTGCGCATAAGCGAACGGACCTTAAGTGTGGATCCTCCCTCTAAAATACCTCCACGCAAACGGTATTTTGCATTTGGCCATACCTTAAGCTCGCGTGCGACATATTGAACAACTTTTTTATCGACAGGAATAATTTTTCCCTTTGCCGAATAGGTGGCACCCGTCGAACCTGCCGCTGTAGAAATCCATAAGCCTGATGAGCGGTGCTCCTCACTTCTTTTGCCAATTGAAAGTTGATAGCGGCTAAGCCCCGCGGGGTTAATATGTGAAATTAAGCAATCGTTTAAAGCAGAAAATGGTTTCGAGCTTCCATTTAACCACAATCCTAAACGATAAACTTTTTTTATTAAAATCTTACCGCTCAAAATTTTCTTAAGAATATTTTTAAAACTTTTTGGGCTCGCGATACAAAATCGGCCGGTGCTCTCGCCGGGATTTGAATTAACGCCCAAGAGAATTTGGCTTTTGGCTCCCCTTGCCGCCTCTAAAAACGTCCCGTCTCCGCCCACCGTAATAATAAAATCGTAGCGGGAATAATTAATTTGGGAACCCCGCTGGAATTTTTCGTAAGGAATCTTAATCGCGCGTAAACATTTTTCGATGAATTTGAGCGTCTCATAATGCTTGTCGTGTGAGGCCTTAAGCACGGCAACTTCAAGCGCCGTAAAACGCATCCCGCGTTCCGCAATTTCTTTTTTGTGCAGGATGAAATAATTCTTGTAAGAGCTTGTCTTGTAAAGGAGCAGCGCCCGCTTGATTTTCATAGGTGTATTATAACGTTAAAATTCAACCGCGTAAAATAAACCCTTCGTTTTCGTTTAGGATAAACGAAACTTTACTTTGCATGTGACGAAAGGACGAAAAGATTTTGGCCGCATCCTTTAAGTATTCTTTCGGAAGCGATGTTGCGAGGGCAAAACATTTTAAGCCCGCCCTGCGCGCTGAGGTAATGCCAAAAGGCGCATTTTCAATGACGACAGCATCCCTCGCCTTGAGTTTAAGTTTTTTAAGGGCTTTTAAATACGGTTCCGGATGAGGCTTTCCATGCCGCACATCACTTCCGGTCACAATCACATCAAAAAGATTAAAAACGTGACTGGGCAAAATCTCGCGCACTTCATGGCGCGAAGTGCCCGTAACTAAGCTTAATTGAAATCCTTCAGCGCGTAACTTGCGAACAAAGCCCCGTGCGCCGGTAATAAAACGCGTTTTAACGATTTTTTTAAAAAGAATCTCTTTCTGTTTCAAAATTTTTTTAGCCTTCGCCCTTGTCATTTTTTTCCCGCGCTCAGCAAAAATTTCAAGAACGCTGCTTAGGCCTTTCTGCCCTTCTCTCTTATAGACATCGAGGCGGCCTACGGAAACTCCATTTTCGGCAAAAATTTTTTTCCAAGCCTTGTAATGATCCGGCATCGTGTTTGTAATGACGCCGTCCATGTCAAAGATAACGGCTTTAACCTTACTGTGGGATTTGCGCATGAGAAGAGTTACTTATCTGTGGAAGGATAATTCTGGCGCCACAACTCAAACCCGCCCTCAATGCTATACACTTCTTTAAAACCTTTTTCTGCTAAAAATTCGGCGGCACCTTGACTGCTTACACCGTGATAGCAATAGCAAATTAGGGGTTTGTTTTTATCGGCGGTGTTAAGGAATGACTCGATGTTGGAATTGCTCAGTGAAAATGCATTTTCGATGTGGGCAGTTTTGTAAGAATCCGCGTCACGAATATCGACGATTGCGGCAGTGCCTGCCTCGATGAGTTCTTTGGCCCGGAGAATATCTATTTGCTGAAAAGGCATTTTTACCCTAAGGCTGTCCCTGAACTTGGTCATTGATATGATGCTTTATGGTCCGGCCTTCGACGATATAAATAACGTCTTCGCAGATATTAGTCGAATGGTCCGCGATGCGCTCAAGATTGCGGGCGACAAGAATTAAATCGACGGCGCGCTCAATAGATTTTGAGTCCTCGGCCATATATTTTAAGAGGTCCTGAAAAATCTGCCGGTTAAAATTATCCACCTCGTCATCTCTTTTGCACACATCCATGGCCAATTTTGAATCACTGTTAACAAACGCATTCAGGCTGTCTTTAAGCATCTTTTGGGAAGCCCTTGCCATTTTTGGTATATCGATAGGCGCTTTAAGAGAAGGAACCTTAAGAAGCTGTACGGCTTGTTCCGCGATATTAACAGCCAAATCGCCCATGCGCTCAAGATCGCTGTTGATTTTCATAATCGACATGACAAATCTTAAATCGCTTGCCTGCGGCTGATGAAGCGCTAAGAATTTAAGCGCCTGTTCATCAATTTCGATTTCAATCATGTTAATCGCATTGTCAGACTCAATGACTTTCTGCGCCAACATGACATTGCGGTCCACGAGCGCCTTAATCGAGGAACTAATAGACTCTTCCACCAAGCTGCTCATATGCAAAAGCCTCTCCTTGAGGTGCTTCAATTCTTCTTCAAAATGGCGGTGCATAAAATATCCTTTCGGGTTACCCCCGTTAGAAAACTTTGTTTACTAACGGGGTAAATAGTTTAACTTTTTTTACCCAAATCGTCCAGTAATGTAATCTTCAGTGCGTTTATCTTTTGGATTTGTAAAAATATTTTTGGTTAAACCAAATTCCACCAATTCCCCTAAAAGCATAAACCCGGTGTCATCGGAAACGCGGGCTGCCTGCTGCATATTATGCGTCACAATTACAATCGTGTATTCATCTTTTAAAGAGCGCATGAGCTCTTCGACATTTGCGGTCGCAATCGGATCAAGGGCTGAACACGGCTCATCCATTAAAAGGACATCGGGTTTAACCGAAAGAAGCCTCGCAATGCAAAGTCTTTGCTGCTGCTCGAGAGAAAGATTCAAAGCCGATGTATTGAGTTTATCTTTTAAGGCGTCCCACAAGATGACATCGCGCAAACACTCTTCGACGATGCGCTCATAATCCTTTCGGCCGGCCGTTCTGTGAATTTTTGTCGCAAAAAGAATATTTTCCGCGACTGAAAGCGGAAAAGGATTTGGCCTTTGAAAAACCATTCCTACTCTTTTGCGCAGATTTACCAAATCTTCCTCGGGATCCATAATGTCGTTTTGGTCAACCAAAATTTTTCCCGTAATACGAACGCCTTCGATCAAATCGTTCATACGGTTAAAGGTGCGCAAAAGCGTCGACTTACCGCAGCCCGAAGGCCCGATCATAGCCGTGATTGTATTCTTCTTAATCGCGACGTTGATATCAATAAGGGCATGAAATTGGCCGTAATAAAGATTTAACTTATGTGTCTCAATAATGTCCATCGTTAACCGAACTTTCCAAGGATGTAGTCGTTTGTGCGCTTATCAGAAGGAAGGGTAAAGATTTTTTCTGTTTTATCAATTTCAACCAATTGTCCCATCAGAAAAAATGCTGTGCGCTCACTGACCCGCGCGGCCTGCTTCGTATTGTTGGTAACCAAAATCTGCGTGTATTTCTTTTTAAATCCCCACATGGCCTCTTCAATTTTTGCCGTCGAAATCGGATCAAGGCCGGAGCAGGGCTCATCATAAAGAATAATATCCGGCTCGACAGCCAGAGTTCGCGCAATGCAGAGCCTCTGCTGCTGGCCGCCGGAAAGCTTCATCCCCGCGCCATCAAGCCTGTCTTTAACTTCATCCCAAAGATAGGCTGCCTTTAAAGTGCTTTCGACAATTTCATTAAGCTTCCCCTTGTCTTTGATGCCGTGCCGACGAGGACCATAAGTGATATTTTCAAAAATACTTAAAGGAAGAGGCATGGGCAGCGCAAACACCATTCCCACTTTTTTTCTAAGCTCTCCCACGTCAATCGAGTCAAAGATATCAACGTCATCGATAAAGACACTTCCCTCTTTACGAAACTGCGGATTTAAATCGTTAAGACGGTTCAAAGTTCTTAAAAACGTACTTTTACCGCTATTAGAGGGGCCAATGATTCCTAAAATCTCCTTTTCTTGAACTTCAAGATTGATTTTGTTCAAAGAAAGTGTATTTTCGAACCAAACGCTTAAGTTGCTAACCTTTATTTTCGACGTGTTTACCATTTTTTCTTTTTTCTAAATTGTGAACGAATAACAATAGCAACAAGATTGAATGACAAAACCATCACAAGCAAAACCAGC
>CAZBRU010000038.1:5310-9702 GCA_964494585.1 uncultured Planctomycetales bacterium | reverse complement strand
TGAGAATATTGCTTTTTTATGCTGGGCTTTTTTTATCACAAGTTTTTGGCCCTATATCTACATTTTGTTTGTCAAGCATCAGCCTTTGGGACTCATGTTTTTTCTTTTCTCCGTTTGGTTTTTCTTGCTTGCACAAAGTAAAAAAAGATTCCGCGAGTTTTTCTTCATATTGTCGGGCTTGGCCCTCGCTTCGATGTTATTTTCCTCGACGACAGCGATTCTCTATCTTCCGCTGTATCTTGCGGCCTTTCTTTATGCCTGCTTTCCTCAGTTTAAAGAAAAAAAGTTTGCATCAATTTTTATTTCTTCCATGCTTGTTACTTTTGGGTTTTCAATCGTTTTAATTTATTTTACTTATCCAAATGTCACTTATAACATCAAAGGTTATTTTGATTATGTTGAGATCAGTAAAAATTACAGCCACTTTCACTACAATCAGCCGGCCCTCAAAGAATGGATAGCCTATCCTGAAAATGGCGTACGCGGCGGCTGGGTGTGGGTCTTTAAATATTTTTTACTTGTCATGCCGGTTCTTTTTCCTCTCTATGTGCTCTCTGCGGCGTACCTAATTTGGAAATGTTTTCAAGCCCAGAAAAATGGCAAAAAAATATTTTTAGTCACCTGTCTTTTGTTTCTGAGCTTTTCTTCGCCGCTTCTCGCGGAATTGAAAGGCATTGCGCAGTACGGCGCGAATTATTTTACGTTTTTAATCACGGCGATTATGCTTGTGGGGTATGCCTTGAAACATTTTCTCATCACAAAAAAAGCGAAAATCGCGGTAGGCAGCGTTTTAATTCTTCACATCTTTGTCAATCTTTCTATTTTTTGCGGTGATGTTTACCCGTCGAGAATGGTGACAACTTTTTTGTCTAAAAGAATCGAAAGCCTTGGAATTGATACCATTTATACCTACCGTCACCACTTGTGCCGCAGAAATTTTTTGGAATGCTTAAGCCCTTCCGTGCTTAAAAAGGTGAGGTTTGTTTTTATTGATAATATGTACCAGCCGAAAGAGGGTTATATTCTTCTTCCGCCGATTCTTGGGACTTCCATTTATTCAGGAATTATTCAGATGGCTTATAATGATTTCGATGATGATATTTACTTAAATGAGCTTCTGCGAAAAAAAGTTTTAAAAGATTACAGCGCGGCGTCGTTTAAGACGCTTTCTTCAAGCCGGGTTTGGCCCTGTGAAGAAGAAGTGTTGGCGTACCGCTATCTTATGCAAAATTATTTTCCTGAAGATATAGAAGGGCGAGGGCAGGTGTGGCTTCTGGATGCGAAAAAAATACAGCAAGATAAAACGAAAAACTTACCCTCTCCCGATTATCAATGGCTTGTGCTCAAGGGTGTGCGTAATATCGGCACGCGAGCCGCCATTTATCTTTATGAAGGCGAATTTAAGCAGGCGTTAAATCCGGCTGTGCACGATCATATCACGCTTAAAATGTATAAGGTGGGTGACCCGCAAGATGCGGTTGCGGCCTACTTTTATAGAATCGACAAAGACGAAACAGTGTGGGTTCCTTTTTCAGAGAATTATGTTTCTTTGCCCATCGCAGCTCAAAATTTTACGAATAATCCCGAGGGCGAGAACGTCACCTTTAAATTTCCGAAAACCCTTGCCCTCGACCCTGGATTTTACCGTATTGTTATTCATCGCACGGGAAAAAGCGATGACAAAAATTTTTATCGCGTGTATAGTACCGATGAGCGCAATGTTCAGCTTTATATCAAAGCGCTCTTCTCAAAGTAGGTAAATTAAGCCTAAATTGTCTTTACAATCTTTTTTAATTTTTATAAGATAGGACAAACTTAAAAAACATTCTCGTCGATTCTCTATGCTATCCGATGTGGCTTTAAAACAAACTCCGCTTTTCAAAGAACACCTTAGTCTAAACGCCCGTATGGTTGGGTTTGGCGGCTGGAATATGCCTGTGCAGTATGGAGGCATTATCGCTGAGCACGAACAGACCCGGCGCGCGGCAACTCTGTTTGACATCTGCCACATGGGTGAATTTTCGCTTAAAGGAAATTATAAAACGAGTGGACTTGAAAAAATAGTTTCTTTTCGTTTGAGCGATATGCCTCTTAAAACATGCCGCTATGGCCTCATGTTAAATGGCTCGGGAGGCATCATTGATGACTTAATTGTTTATCGCATTGCCGAAGAAGACTGGATGATTGTTGTCAATGCGTCTAATATTGAGAAAGATGCTGTGCATATTCAAGAACATTTGACAAAACAGGCGGATTTTTCGGATATTTCTTCTAAAACAGGCAAGCTTGATTTACAAGGGCCGCTTTCGCGCGATGTATTGGCCGAGCTCGTGCCGGATATTAAAAAACTTGAGTATTATACGTTTGGCTTCTTTTATCTTCTTGGTGAAAAAACCTTAATCAGCCGCACGGGCTACACCGGAGAATTGGGATATGAAATTTATTTTCCGCGGCAAAAAATCGTGAAGGTATGGCAAAAACTTTTAAGCGACAGCCGCGTTAAGCCGGCGGGCCTGGGCGCGCGCGATTGCCTTCGGCTCGAAATGGGTTACAGCCTTTACGGCCAGGATTTAGATGAAACGATTTCGCCTTTGGAAGCGGGCTTAAGTAAATTTATTGATTTTGAAAAAGATTTTTTAGGCAAGGACGCGCTTGTTAAGCAAAAAGCCCGAGGAATTCCCAGGCGGATGATAGCTTTTTCATCCCTTGGCCGCAAATCCCCGCGCCATAACCATAAAATTTATTCTGAAAGTAACGACGGCATTGGTACCGTGACAAGCGGGAGTTTTTCTCCGGCGCTGCAAAAAGGAATCGGGTTGGGGCTTGTGTCTTCGCATTTTACAGAAAAACAGGGAAAAATATTTTTCGGCGATGATAAAAACAAAATTGAAGCCGAACTAGCAAGCCGGCCATTTTATAAAAAAGGATCTCTTAAAAATTAAAAGGAGTTTAATCCATGGAAATCCCAAAACATTATTTTTACACGAAAGAACACGAATGGATCAATATCGAGGATGATGCGGCAACAATCGGTATTACCGATTATGCGCAGGGAGCCTTGGGTGATATTACCTATGTTGAATTGCCGAAAGTGGGCACGGAAGTCGAACAGTTCGAGCAGGTCGCGGCGGTTGAATCGGTTAAGGCGGCAAGCGACATTTATTCGCCGATTTCAGGAAAAATCTTAGAGGCCAATAACGAGCTTGAAAGCGATCCGGGACTCATCAATAAATCCTGCTATGAACACGGCTGGATTGCTAAGATGAGCGTTTCCGACATCGAAGAAAAATCTAATCTCATGACCGCGGCCGAATACAGCCGGTTTTTAGAAAGCTTGGACGAAAAAGAAGACCCCGAAGATAAAGAGCAAATTTAACAGGAAATTTCTTTGAACCCCTACGTTGCCAATACAAAAGATGATGTGAGCGCGATGCTGAAAGTCATCGGCGCAAAAAGCATTGATGACCTTTTCATCGATATTAAATCTCATCAAAAGCCAAAATCATTTAATATTCCCGAAGGAAAATCGGAACAGGAAGTTTTGCAGTACCTGCGCGGCCTTTCACTGCAAAATGCTTCAGGCTTAGTGTGTTTTGTGGGCGGCGGTTTTTACGATCATTATGTTCCGGCGGCGGTCGGCGCCTTGATTTCTCGGGGAGAATTTTCAACAGCCTACACGCCTTATCAGCCCGAGTGTTCGCAGGGAACGCTGCAAGCGCTGTACGAATATCAAAGCGCGATTTGCGCCCTAACGGAGATGGATGTTGCCAATGCCTCTATTTACGACGGGGGAACGGCGCTTTATGAAGCTATGATGATGGCGATTCGTATTACCGGGCGCAAAAAAATCGTGGTGGATAGCGGAGTCAGCCCCATATATCGCATGATTTTAAAAAGTTATACAAAAAATTTGAATATCAAATTTGAGGAAACACCCGTTGTGCACGGCCAAAGTGACCGCGCTCAAATCAAAAAACTTTTAGATGAAAAAACCGCAGCCGTTATTTTACAGAATCCGAATTTTTTTGGCGCCATTGATGATCACACGGATATGATTGAAAGCGCTCATAAGCTTGGAATCTTGGCGATTGAAAGCGTCTATCCGATTTCTTTAGGGCTTTTAAAAACTCCGGGTGAAATGAAAGCCGATATTGTGACCGGCGAAGGCCAAAGCCTCGGGCTGTCTTTAAATTTTGGCGGGCCTTATCTCGGATTTATGGCCACAAAAAAAGAATTTGTCCGCAAAATGCCGGGCCGCATTGTCGGGGAAACAGTGGATACAAAAGGCCGCCGTGCTTTTGTGAACACTCTTCAGGCGCGCGAGCAGCATATCCGGCGGGAAAAAGCGACATCCAACATTTGCACCAATGTGGCGTTGTGCGCGACTCAAGC
>CAZBRU010000038.1:3189-5210 GCA_964494585.1 uncultured Planctomycetales bacterium | reverse complement strand
ATGGCCGTCACAGAAAAACGTACGCGCGAAGAGATTTTAAGATTTAAAGAAAGCCTGCAGGCTGTACTATGGAATTGATTTTTGAAAAAGGCGTGCGCGGCCGCCGCGGCTTCCGGCTTCCAAAGTCGGACGTGCCCGCGAAAGGCGTTTTTCCTTCCAAATACCAAAGAACAAAAGAATGTTCTTGGCCTGAGGTAAGCGAATTAGACGTAGTCCGTCATTTCACGCGATTGTCGCATTTAAATTTTTCCATCGATACGCAGTTTTATCCTTTAGGCTCATGCACGATGAAATACAATCCGAAATTCACGGAAGTCGCCGCCAAAATGGACGGCTTTGCCAATCTCCATCCTTTATTACCGCAGCTTCCTTCGGGCGAAACGTTAACTCAAGGCGCGCTTCGCGTTCTTTATGATATGGACAGGTTTTTATGCGAAATCGCCGGCATGGATGATTTTACGCTGCAGCCCTTAGCCGGCGCGCACGGCGAATTAACCGGTGTTATGCTGATGGCGGCCTATCATAAAGCACGGGGCAAAAATAAAAAATTCATCATCATTCCTGACTCAGCTCACGGAACAAATCCCGCGAGCGCGGCGATTGCCGGTTACGATATTATTACGATTCCGTCAAATAAAAATGGCGTGCTTGATATCGGCAAATTAAAAGAAAAATTAAACGATGACGTCGCGGGCGTCATGATGACGTGTCCGGACACGCTCGGCATTTTTAATTCAGAGATTGATGAAATCGCCAGGCTTGTTCATGAGGCCGACGCGCTTATGTATTACGACGGAGCAAACCTTAACGCCATGCTCGGCCGCTGCCGGCCCGGTGACGTTGGCTTTGATGTCGTGCATATCAATTTGCATAAAACCTTTAGCACGCCTCACGGCGGAGGCGGCCCGGGTGCGGGGCCTGTCGGAGTCAAAAAACATCTTTCCAAATATCTTCCTATTTCGCGTGTTTGTAAAAAAGATGATGGAAGGTTTTACTTAAATTATGATTATCCCGATTCGATTGGCTATATCGCTTCGCTTTATGGAAGCTTCGCGATAATTCTGCGCGCCTATGCCTACATCTTATTATTAGGGAAAGAAGGATTGCTTGAAACGACCAATCACGCGGTTTTAAATGCCAATTACGTTATGCACCGGCTTAAAAATCATTTTGATTGGCCTTACAAGCGCACATGTATGCACGAGTGTGTTTTTTCTGCCGAGAGCCAAGCTAAAAATGGTGTTCACGCGATTGACATCGCAAAATTCTTAATCGATAAAAATATTCATCCCCCAACGGTGTATTTTCCTTTAATTGTCAAAGAAGCGATTATGATTGAACCGACCGAGGCCGAATCCAAACAGACTTTAGATGTTTTCATCGAAGCTATGATTGAGGCAGCTGAACTCGCGAAAAAAAATCCGGATGCCTTTCATCACATGCCCTTGACAACTCCTGTGACGCGGCCGGACGAAGTTAAGGCCGCCAAAGATTTAAACTGCAACTTCTTTTTAAAGACTTCGAAATAAAAAGGTTTTAATGATTGTTAAAGATGTTTCTTTTTTAAAACCTGAAGAAAATATTCTTTTCGATGAAGTGCTTTTGGATTTAGCTGAAAAAGGTGAAGCTGGGGAGGCGATAAGATTTTGGGAATCTCCCGTAACATTTATTGTTTTAGGGCGCATTTCGAAACTCGCGGATGACGTTTTAACCGAACACGCCAGGGAAGATAAAATTCCCGTTTTACGGCGTTCTTCCGGCGGCGGAACGGTCGTTCAGGGACAAGGATGTTTTAATTATTCATTTATTTTATCCAAAGAAAAGCACCCGGTTTTAATAAGTTTAAAAGATTCTTATCAGTTTATTTTAAATCGCGTGTGCGAAGCGCTTCTCGCCTGCGGGGTAACCCCAAGTTTTGAACCTATTTCTGATTTGGCGGTTGGCCCAAATCGAAAAAAGATTTCCGGCAACGCTCAAAAGCGCGGGAAAAAATTTATTTTACATCATGGCACAATTTTGTA
>CAZBRU010000038.1:0-3089 GCA_964494585.1 uncultured Planctomycetales bacterium | reverse complement strand
GTAAAATATTATTCCAATAATCGTTGGATTTAGAATAGCCCTTCATTTATAATAAATTCAAACGTTTAACAAAGTCCCGACGTTTTCTTGATGGTTTTAACGTAGTCGGGACTCCGATTTCAACAGCAAAGATTCAGAAAACATCGGAGGAGGCAAAATGCCCAAAGGACAAAGACATTCTAAGGCTACACGGCAGAAGATGAGTTTGGCTGCGCGCGGGAAGAACAATGCTTTTTACGGGAGGCGTCATTCGATGGCCACGCGAAAGAAGATAAGTACTCTCACAAAAGGAAAAAATAATGCTATGTTTGGTAAAACTCATAGCGCTGAAGCTCGCCGCAAAATAAGCCTTGCGGCAAAAAGACGTTTTGCCCGCGCTAAGGCTAAGGTGTGATGCGCAATCTGCCTCTTTTTCTTCTCGCTGCGACGGTTGTTGTCGTTTTTGCTTCTGCCAACGTATGCTTAGCTCAATTGGTTAACTATGAAAGGCGGGCTAAGCGCCAGCAAATCAAGGCGTTCGCGGCAACCGGCTCGGTCCCTGCCTGGGTTATGAATGCTCCAAAAGTGTCAAGCCCTGATGAAAAACGTTACGACGTCAACAACGACGGAAAACTGCAGACATTTGAAATAAAAACATTTTTGCGTGACACCCTGGACATTGTAGATCAAAAAGGCGGTGTCACGATCAATTCCGACATTCTGAAAGAATACGATAAAAATCACGATGGCTTCATAAGCCGCGAAGAGGCAAAAGTGGTTCGACAGCAAGTCCGTTAAATTGCCCATAAAATTAAATAATCCCGTTGCTAAAACGCAGGGGGATTTTTTATCATGGCCAAAAGGGTGTGTTATAATACCTCTCATGCTTAAAAAACAAGCGCTGCGCTGCGCGTTTCTTGTTTTAGTCCAAGTCACCTTTCTTTCTCCTTTTGGTTTTGCCCAAGAAGAAAAAAGTAAAAAGACACTTCCGGAACCGCAAAAAGGTATTTACGGTGAGTACGTCAGCTTTTTTGAACGCGTCTATAATACAATGGATCAAAATTATTATATGCCGGTCAATCGTAAGACCTTTGATGTTTTTATAAACCGATTTGATAATGAAATTTACGGAAAATCTCCGCACAAAGAGAAAAAAAGCAACTTTATCCTTTGGCGCAGCGCCGCTTACTTAGTGGATGATTTAAAAGCTAAGGACGATATTTTTTCCGCGTTTATGCCGCCCAAACCGGCAAAAGAATTTGCGCAAAAAGTTTTAGGGCAAAAAATTGATTTAGGAATTGAGGGAAAGTTAATTGCCGAAGGCTTTCTTGTAGCGCGTGTTGAACCGCGGTCTGACGCTTATCTAAAGGGTTTGCGCAGTGACGACATTATCGTGGCCATCGACGGAAAACCGACGGCGGGATTAGAGGAAAAAGCGATTCAAGATCTTTTAACGCCGCTTGTGGACACAAAAGTTCAATTGGCGTATGTTGAGCATGGAACGAAGATTCAAAAAACCATCGAGGTCGTGAGCCAAGAGTATTACAAGCAGACTGTTTTCATGATCCCTATCGATATCCCGCGTGTCTATTGCCTGCAGATTCAAAGTTTTAACCGCAAGACTTCCGAAGACATGTTCAACTTTTTATCGGTGATCAATAAAGAAAAGGACACGAGCCTGATTATTGATTTGCGCGGTAATCCGGGTGGGCCGCCTTTGGCGGCCCAAGAACTTTCCGCTTTCTTTTTAACGCCGGGCCAGGCGCTCGCGTATTTTCAAAAAAAGGGACATCCCAAGGCCATGCTTAAGGTGCCTGAAATTCCGGAAGACGAGCGTTATTCCGGCCCCATTGCTATTTTGGTCAACAAGGGAAGCGGAAGCGCTTCAGAATTATTTTCCGGAATTTTACAGAAATACAGGCATTCAGTTTTAGTTGGGGGCCGTACCGCCGGCAAGGTGCTTTTAAAAAGCATGTTTGATTATGACGACGGCTCTATGGTGCTCTTGGTGACGGCACGCGGATATTTCGCGGATGATTCGGTTTTTGATTTTCAGGGCCTCATGCCGGATTATCTTGTGGAAGATGAAAAGGCGGATTTGATTCATTTGGCGGCAGAGCATCTTAAAGAGGCTGGAACTACAAAAAAATAAGAGGAAAAGATGCTTGGTTTAATATTTCAAATGTTTTTTTTGCAGGCCGTGGCAATTTCGGTCATTGTTTTTGTTCTTAAGATTCTTTTAGACAAACAGCTTCAAGAAGACGCGGTGCATCGTTTTGAAGTTTTATCGAATAGCACCCTGGAGAAAAGTCCGAATGAAATCGTTGTGACCGTAACCTCAAGTCTCAAAGAGGTATTTCACGAGAGGATTCTAAGGGCCTTTAAGAAGAAAACAAGCCAAGACGCGAAAATTGTTGTCACTATCAATAAAAATATCAAAGGCGGGCTTGTGATTCAGTGCGGCCGCCTTATCATTGATTCTAGTTTAACTGCCCGTCTTAAAGAAAGCGGCTTGATGCGCCCTTAACATTTCTATGGACTTTTCTTATCCGCGCATACTTGTTATTGTTCCCGCCCATAACGAAAGCGGTAACATCAAAAAAACAGTTGAAGAAATCTTAAGCCAGGCCTTGGCGCTCTCTGTCCTTGTCGTGGATGACGGTTCAAAGGATACAACAGTAAGTGAGGCCAGAGAAACAAAGGTTGATATCGTTTCTCTGCCTTTTAATTTAGGCATTGGCGGCGCGATGCAAACGGGTTTTAAGTACGCCTTAAAGTACAAATTTGACATTGCCGTCCAAGTGGATGGTGACGGACAGCACGATGCCTCATATCTTTCGCGCCTTATCGAACCGATTGTTCAAAACAGAGCTGATATTGTCGTCGGAAGCCGCTTTTTACCGCCCTACATTGGCTATCGCTCTTCTTTTGTGCGCCGTATCGGCATTGTTTTTTTCGCGCGCCTGACAAGTTTCTTGACCGGTTTTAAAATTACAGACCCCACATCAGGGTTTCGCGCGTATAATGCCAAAATGATAAAAATTTTTTCAAAGAATTATCCCTATGACTTTCCTGAGCCGGAGGCTATCATTTTAGCTAAGCAATGGGGG
>CAZBRU010000037.1:0-9803 GCA_964494585.1 uncultured Planctomycetales bacterium | reverse complement strand
TTCATAAATTTACCCAGAGACATGAAGGCACAAAAGCGGAAAAAAATCAAATGCATCCCGGCGAAAAAACCGGACGCGAGGCACGCGCCTTTCAGAATAAATTGGTCCTGCGGGCTTATGAAATTCATGAAATGATTTTTCCTTATCCGCCTATGCCGCGGCCGAGAATTTTTTGATAAATGTCGAGAAATTTAGCAACTGTGAAGCCGTATTTTGTAAGCTGAAAAGAGTTTTCTTTAAAGCGGATGCAGCGGCTCTGCTCCAAATCAGAAATGCGGGGGATGAGAATTTCCCGGTCACTGATGCGCGAAGAAAGTTCTTTGAATGATAAGGATTCTTTTTGCAAAAGAAGAAAGAGTTTTTGCGTCGGGCTCTTGACCTTTGTCCCGAAATAAAACGCGACGTAACAGGGAATCAATAAAATATAAATCAAAAGGGAACTTGATTTAAGCGGCATGTGCCAAATGTTCTCACTTGATAAAAGATAAGGATTTTTGACAAAGATAAAGATGAGAACAGCTAACCCAAGAAAACTAAAAACGAGAAACGGGGCGATCAAAAGAGCGTTTGTTTTGTTTGCGCGGCACCACGCGACATGAAGCGCGGCGGCGGCAAAAAAGATTGCGATCGCAATGACAAGATAAAACATTTAGTCAGCCTTTTTGGTTGGCCTTAAATAAATATCGTCGACTAAAATCCAGAGTGTTGCCAAAACGCTTTTCAAGCTCTTTAAAATTAACGCGGTTGACTTTCCCGTTTTACGCCCGGTGTGATCAAATGGCACTTGCTTGTAACTGCAGCCCGCCTTAATCATGCGCACCGTATACTCGGCAATGGCAACCAATCCGGTTGATTTAATCGTGAACGACTGCACCGTTGTTCTTTTGAAAAGGAAAATACCGTTGTAATATTTCAGTTTTAAACCGAAAAGGCAATTCATAAAAAACGTGAATGACCGAGAAATACCCCGCCTTAAAAGCGAGCGGTGCTTCATGTCATACATGTAACTGATAATAACGTCGGCGCTTCCCATTTCCAGGATTAAATTCTTAAGAGACACCGCTGTGGCATCATTATCGCCGGGGAAAGCGCTGATATAATCTTTCGCAGCCGATTGAATCCCCTTATAAAGCGCCCGCCCATAACCTTGGTTCGTGTCATGAAAAATGACTTTTATTTTGGAATTGCTTTGGGCTTTGGCGTTGGCTATAGCGCGGGTCGAATCAACACTGCCATCGTCAACGACAATGACTTCATAATCATCAACAACATCACGAATAGCGGCAACAACGCTCTCGATAGCTGCCTCAATATTTTTCTCTTCGTTGTAAGCGGGAATAACAACGCTGACATTTTTACGCATCCCGCTTGCAGAATTAATTTCGGCCATGTGCTATTTTGCCAAAACGAACATTTTAGGTTTTTTTGTTGAACTTGGCTTTTTTCGATTTAAATCTTTCTGGGAGACTCTCATGACGGCTTCAATTTCCTTAAAGGGCAGTTTGGGGTCAAGGTCTTCTAATCCCGCCCCGAATTTAAGCATGGGAACAATTCTTTGGTCTTCGGTAACCTCAACGTTGCAGAGGACCGGGCCTTTTGCTTTAAGAATCATTTTTAATTTTGTTTTAACATCATCATGATTATTGAGGGTCATACTTGTCAATTTAAAAGCCTTTCCGGTTTTTTCAAAATCAGGAAACGATAATCCGGTTTCTTCATTGACGGCGACATAACGCGAATTCAGCCATGTGTCGATGGTTTGCTTTTGAATCCCGTGGCCGTGATTATTGAAAATGAATATTTTAATAGGAATATTGTAACGCCTAACCGTGGCCAATTCTTCCAACGACATCATGAGGCCGCCGTCGCCGGTCAAACAAATGACATTGCGCCCGCCCGCCGCCAGCGCCGCGCCAATCGAGCCGGGGAGCGAATAGCCCATCGGCGAATGATTCCAGGCTGAAAAAATCCTTTGCCCCTTCTTAATCTCAAAAGCCTGCAATGTCCAAGACACATTCGCTCCGGTATCCGCGATGATGATGTCGTTTTCACCAAGCGCCTTGGAAAGTTCTTTCACAAAAACGTAAGGGTTGACGCGGTCTTTGCAATCATAATACTGCGGCGGACAAATAGGATATTTTTTATCCCACTCTCTTATTTGACGGCGCCACTCAAGAAATAAATCCTTTGAGTTTTTTAAGTCAATCGCCGCGCAGGAATTAAAAAAATCTTTTAAGTCAGCCTGAACGCTTAAATCCAATTGAAAATCACGGGGCGTAAATTTATTAAGTTCCGCAGAGTCAATATCCACCATGACTTTTCTGGCTTTCGGCGCGAAAAGATCTTGCTTTCCCCCTGTGATCATCTGCGAAAGGCGCGTTCCCAAGGCAATCACAAGATCCGAATTCTGAACCGCAAAATTTCCGGCGCGCGGGCCGCACACTCCAAGGCCTCCCATGTTAAACTCATGATCACGAGGCAGCAAATCCATTCCTCCCCACGTCAAAATCGCTGGGATGTGAAAGTGTTCGGCAAACGCAATAGCCAAATTTTGCGCTTTGGCGATACGAATTCCGGCACCCATAATCAAAACCGGACGCCTGGAATTTTTAATAAGAGTTACGAGCTCCTCAATTTTACGCGCAATGTCTGGAACTGATGTTACGGGCGGTTTGAATTCCGAAAGTTCATCTGGGTTTATTTGAACGCGTTGCAAATCATCTGGAATATCAACGACAACCGGTCCCGGCCTGCCTTCTTTGGCAAAATAGACCGCCTTGGTGAGTTCAAATTTGATGTCTTCAGCTTTTTTGATTTGAACCGCGTATTTCGTAATCGATTTAAAAATCGAAATCACATCTGTTTCCTGAAAACCTTTTTGCCTTAAAGTGTCGCTTGGCCTTAAACGAAACGTCGCCACTTGGCCTGTGATAAAAAGAACCGGAATCGAATCAAAATAAGCATTGCAGACACTTGTGGTCAAATTGGTCGCGCCTGGGCCGCTTGTGGTTAAAGCGACGCCTAAATTTTCATTGGTCCGCGCGTAGCCGTCGGCGGCCGCGCCCGCGCCCTGCTCGTGCTGTGAACACACACAGGTTAACTGCGGATGGCTTGCGGCCGAATCCACAATATGAATAATGGCCCCGCCGGAAACCAAAAAGACGTGGCCCACGCCCTGTTTGGCAATAAAATCCGCGACGTAATCCGATAATTTCATTTTAATCCCACGCCCATTCCGAAAATATAATGCGCCATTGAAGCGTAACCTGTATGCAGGACTTCATCATTCATGGAAAAAATAAAAACATTCTTAAAATATCGTTCAAGATCCGCGCGCAGTGTTTTAGCGCTTTTTAAATTGATGTGCTGAACTCTGCTGCGGGGAGACGCGTATTGATTGGCCGTGATATTAGGCGTACCGACAATGCAAACTCCCTCCGGCTTTAAACAGCGGCACTGATTTTCCATAAAGGCGCGGTTTAAAGGGCCGTCCAAATGTTCAATCACATCAATCGAAAACGCCGCGTCAAATTTTTCCTTTGGAATGTCACGGCAAATATCCATTTTTTGAAACTCGATATTTTTAATTTGGGCTAAACGTTTTTTATTTCCTTCAATCAAACGAATCTCCGGGTCAATGCAAATAAGTTTTTTGACCGCCTGGGCCATAATCGGCGCGCCAAAGCCGTCACCGCACCCCACCTCCAAAACATTTTTTTTACCTTCCAGCATTTTGGCACAGAATTTATAACGCGAGAGGACAAAGCACATATGTTTTGGGTCATGAAGAAGACTGTAGGACGTCCATGGGCCCAATGTCAAAGAATCGATAAATTGATAGTCAGTGCCGAGCCGATAAGCTTTTTTTTGCGTCAATTTTGTTTTTTTCATCGCGTCGTCCACGGCGCCGTGATCATATTTTCGGCAAATTCTTTTCGGTTTAA
Source organism: uncultured Planctomycetales bacterium (assembly GCA_964494585.1). Taxonomy (GTDB): domain Bacteria; phylum Omnitrophota; class Gorgyraeia; order Zapsychrales; family CAZBRU01; genus CAZBRU01. Next base: position 5,859 of record CAZBRU010000037.1, on the reverse strand, counting down.
AAACGGATACATGTCTTCTAAGGGACGAGGTTTAAACGTTCCATCCGTCATTTCATCAAAACCCTGGCGCGGCGACACTTCTTGATTCTCCGAAACCATGATTTCGCACAAGGCCGGGCCTTTCTTTTTAAGGATTTTTTGTAAGATCTGCGAAAGATTTTTCTGCGAGTTCACTCGCAATGTTTCAAAGCCGTACGCCTCGGCAACCTTCACAAAATCCGGAAGGCTCAAATTCCCTTTGGGGCTTGAGCCCACGTAATTCTTTTTTAAAAATCCATATTGCGTATGACGAATCGATAAATAACCTCCGTTATTAAAAACAAAAATTTTAATCGGAAGTTTATAATGCAAGATTGTCTGCAGTTCCTGGATATTAAGCTGCATGCTGCCGTCGCCGCATAAACATATCGTTCGTCTTTTATTTAACGCGAGGCAGGCTCCAATACTTTCCGGCAGGCCCGAACCCATGGCGCATAATCCGCCGGAAATCATCAAGCGCTGTCCTTCTTTGGTGCGCAGGGATTGAAAGGCAATCTGATTGATTGTCCCGCCTCCGTCGACCACAATGGCATCATTTTTATTTAAAGCGTCGGATAAAACGTCCATAAAAACATACGGATCAACGTATTTTTTATTTTTTGTTTTCGAAATGAGATTATATTTTTTATACTGAAGGCATTTTTTTCGCCAAGATTCAACGCTGAGCGGATTTAAATTTTTGACATTCGATAATATATTCTTTAAAAAATCTTTCACATCACATTCAATCGGAATATCCACATGGGCACAGCAGGAATTGAGTTCTTCTTGATCAATATTGACGGCAATGACTTTTGCATCTCTGGCAAACGCCTGCGTCATGCTGCCCGTAAGCGGAATACATAAATGCGAACCTAAGGCAAGCAGAAGGTCGCAATTTTGAACAGCCAAATTAGCGCCCCGCTGACCAAACATTCCCGGCCGGCCAATATTCAGCGTATCATCACTGTTAAAAAGATCCGACATATTCCAACTTGCAAGAAAAGGAACGCGAAGCTTTTGAAGAAGCGTTTTGATTTCGCTTTCGGCGTGTGCCAGCCGTACTCCCTGTCCTACTAAAACAAGCGGCCGTTTAGCCTGCCTAAGCGCGTCCAAACATTTTTGAATATCGGCATTGTCGGGAAGTGAAGATTTTTTTTCATTCAATTCAGAGGGATTAAAATTTTCTAACTCATCCGGATTGATGGATGCCCACTGAAAATCCAAAGGAAGGTCAATCCACACCGGCCCGGGCCGCCCATTTTTTGCGATATAAACGGCTTTTTGTAAGTAATATTTAATTTTTTTAGCGTCATCCACCATCACAGCGTACTTTGTCATATGCGAAACAACAGGGACAATGCTGAAATGCTGGGGCCCGAGCTGGCGCACAGCTTTTCCCTTGTCCGCGTGAGCAAAGCGTACTTGGCCTGAAATAAAAATACAGGGAATCGAATCGAGCCACGCCGCGCAAAGCCCGGTTAAGGCATTTGTTCCGCCGGGCCCGGTCGTGACGATGGCACAGCCCAAATGGTTTGTTGCCCGTCCATACGCCTCTGCCGCGAAAGCCGAGGCTTGCTCATGATGATTAAAAATGGGCTTGAGTGAAGGATGTTTATCAATCGAGTCAAACAAATGCACAACGGCTCCGCCAGTCACGCCAAAAACGTGGGCCAAACCCTCTTTCGCCAAAACATCGGCAACGTAATCTGATAATTTCATTTCACTCCCACCGCGAGCGACCAAAGATAATGGCACATCGCGGGATACCCTGTATGCACCACTTCATCGTTCATTCCAAACATAAAAACATTTTTAAAATAACGCTCCATGGTTTGTTTAAGTGTCTTCGCGCTTTTTAAATTAATATGCTGCACATTGCTGCAGGGCGACGCGTACGTTGACGCCGTGATATTCGGCGTTCCGGTAATCAGCACGCCGTCTTTCGGCAAACACGAAATGATATTTTTTAAAAATTTGTCTTCTTTTTTAGGGTCAACATGTTCAATCACATCAACGGAAAACGCCGCGTCCACTCTAAAATTTGGTTTTTCTTGATTAATGTTGAGATGCCGCACGGTCACATTTTTAAAATGTTTCAAAAGCCTTTTTTGAATACTTTGAATATGCCTTTGGTCCCAATCGACGCAATAGAGATGTTCGACGGCTTGAGCGACAACCGGAAGACCGGTGCCGTCGCCGCTTCCGATTTCCATCGCTGTCTTTTTACCTTCCAACAATTTCGCGCAGAACTTATAACGCGACAATACAAACGATAAATGCTTTGGGTCGTGCGTCAAACTGTAGGAACTGGGAGCGCCTAAAGGAATTTCTTCGTGCTCAAATTGAAAATCACTTCCCTCGTGATAAACCTTTCGGTCTCTCGCCTGCGTCTTCATTTTCGCGGATCTCCTTTGTCACTCCACTCATTGCCATAGCGGCGCATTTTGTACATGTTGCTGTCCTTGGCAAGCGCGAGGGCGAGCTTGCTCGTCTTCCAGTAATCATGCACGACGGAAAAATTGCGCCCGCTTGAAACTTTTTTACCCTGCGCGCTCAACCAGCGCAGGCAGTCATAAATATCATCCATGCTTGTCCCAATTTTATTTTGCACAAAATTCATTGTCTCTTTGTATTTTTCCGACGACTTGGCGGCAGCCTTTAAAATAATTTCGTGCGTTTTCGTCTGCGTCCAGCCCGGGCCCACGATAAAAACATTCAAGTCCTCATTTTCCGCGTCTATAAGTTCGCACATCTTAATCAGCATGAGCTTCGAAAGAACGAGCGCGGAAAAATTTTTAGGCGCGTTATTTGTCCCCGGCCCCGCGAAAAAAATGACATTGGAAACACTGCTTTTATCCCGATAAGGGTAAAGGCTGTGCAAAACGCGCAGCTGTTCAATAGCATTCACGTGAACAGAATTACTCCATTCGTCAAAATCACTTTTAAAAAAACTTGTCAAAGGCAGCGGCCACGCGGCGCAGGACATAAAGGTTTCCCAGCGCAGTTTTAGTTTTGAAAATTCTTGCGCGGCACTTTTAATCGATTTGATGCCGCTTAAATCAGAAAATAAAAGATGGCGGTCAGGGATTTTTTTAAGACGCGGTAAAAGCTTTTTGGAGCGATACGTCCCCGCGATTTTGTATCCATCGCGGGAATATCGTTCGGCCAACGCGAGGCCGATGTCGCTTGAAATGGAACTGATAAAAATACATTTTTTCTTTTTGGGTGCCATTAATTTAAAAAAGGATATTTGGTTAAAGAGATATTGAGTTTTTTAGCGACGCGTCTAAAATCTTGAAGTTCTTCAGTAGAAATTGGGATGCCTTTTTGCGAACGGATTTTAAACATTTCTTTTTCGGGGTCACCGGCGACTTGAACTTTTTGAAAGCCTTTCGCTGGTATTTCGGCGCGAAGTTCGGTTAAAAGATTTTTTAATCTATTTTTAAAACTCGAAACTTCGACAAATCGCTTGATATCAATCGCCATAAGAAAATGGCCCAATTTTCTTTTTTCTTTTGTGACGGGAAACATGGAAACGATCTCGCGCGCGGCAGGCATCCCGGAAAGCAAGCTCGAAAAAATCTCAACCATGAGCGCGAGGCCGTAACCTTTATAGCCGCCCACCGGAAAAAGCGCGGCGGCTTCGTGCGGATTGCGGCAAGCATTTCCGTCTTTGTCAGCCGCCCACCCTGATTCTAATGCAAGATTTTTCAGGCGGTGCTGACGGATTTTATTCCAAGAAATAATGCTGGTCGACATATCAAGGCAAAAGGGTTCTTCACCCGCGCACGGCGCGGCAAAACAAACCGGATTGGTCCCTAAAAACTTTTTGCGGCCGCCAAAAGGAAGCACAAGGCTGTCGACATTGGTAAAACTTAAACCAATCATGTTTTCGCGGGCGGCCGCCAGGGTGTAGATGGAGGCGGCCGCAAAATGCGAAGAGTTATACACCGCGGCGCAGGTTACGCCTTGACTTTTCGCGAGCGCGATTGTTTTTTGCATCGCGACGGCCGCCGCGGCAATGCCAAACGTATCATCCGCGTCAAAAAGAATCGTCGCGGGCGAAGTTTTTTTGATTTGAAACCGCGGCGCCGTATTAATTCTTCCTAAAAGCGCCGCGTCCGCGTAATGAGGCGCAAGCCGAATGCCATGCGAATCCACACCCCGCAGAGATGTTTCAATCAATCCGTCGCACACATATTTTGAAAGCAAAGACGGATAGTGAAGCGTTTTAAAAATATCGTTTAAAAAAAGGCTAAGAGACTTAGCCTTTACAATCATGGGGTGTTGCGTCATAACCTTTTAAATTACCCTGGAAACAGATTAAGCACAGCCTTCATCCATGCGGGATTGTCGCGGAAATGCTGCGCCGTGACCAAATGACCGTCGACAACGACCGGCTGATCCAAATAATGGGCGCCCCCATTTATTAAATCATCTTTACAGCCCTTATAACACGTTGCTTTTTTTCCTTTCATAATTCCCGCCGAAACCATCACCCACGGCCCATGGCAGATGCTCGCAATGGGTTTTTTAAGTTCATGCATCGTCTTGACAAATTTCAAAATATCTTCCACCTGCCGCACGCGGTCAGGGCCTTCATGACCTCCGGGGATTACAAGAAGGTCATATTCTTTTGGATTCAAATCTTTGATGGTGATTGTCGGCGCGGCCGGCATGCCGTGCTTTCCGGCAATAGCTTTATCACTCGACGTGCACACATCCACCTTAAAATCCGCTTCCTGCAGGCGGTAAAACGGATAAAAAAATTCGCTGTCTTCAAATCCCGGCCCGATAATAATGACTGCTTTTTTCATCACTTCGCCTTTCCAACAGCCTCTTGGCCGTCGCCTTCTTTTAAACAAGAAACAAAATCTGAAATCTGCGCCGCGGCGTTATTTTTTTTCACAATGACAACTTCTAATTTTTTAGGAAAAACAGCTTGGCTTAAAACAGCCGCGTCTTCTTTGGCCAAAATATCCGTCTCTTCAAAAAGGATTTTCTTTTTCTGGCTTAAGATTTTTCCCTGCAAAATGCACATCGCGTCCCACTCCGGGGAATTCAAAAACTCGCAAAAGTCTTTGCCTTGAGTAAAATTTAACAGCTCAACACTGCAGAACCCGAATGACTTCTTTAAACCGCAGTCAACCTCTTCGCCGATAAATGTAATGTAGTTGTAGTTCGTAAGGTCGCCCGACATGTTTTCGGCGGTTTCGTACCCTAATTTCTCGCGTCCATAATCATCTTTGAAACGGACGATGTCACGCTTATCGATGGGGCTTTCAATCTCCATGACAAATGCGCCTTCTTTCGCGACGGCCTTGGTGCGGTGAAAAACGCCCTTACCTAAAAGCACGCCTTCGCCCGGAGAACGGACAATGTCGTTGTCCACGGTTGAACACGCGGCTTCGCCCGAAAGGACCATAACGGCTGTTTTTTTACGCGGATGACAGTGAAAAGAGGTCTGAAAACCCGGCTGTAGATAGAGAATCCATACGGCGGTTTTGTGATTGGCAAACATGAGGTATTCATAGCCCCAGGGTTTGCGCACGACAACTTTGGAATAATCTTGAGGGTCACTCGAATGCTCGCGGGAATGCTTTTTGAGGCCGGCTAAGATTTTCCGGTCTTCAAAGGAGCAGCGAACTTTTTTGACAATGCGCTCTGAGAGTTTTGACATTTAGGAAAAGGAAATTAAAATTTGAAAAACGAACGAGTGCTATTGTACACGAAGAGCCTGGAGAAATCAATTTGAAATTGCCAATTACTTCTGTCGGAAAATGCCGCTTTTGCCGCCGCTTTTGAAGTTAAGTTTTACTGCGGAAATGACCATCGATT
>CAZBRU010000036.1:0-10330 GCA_964494585.1 uncultured Planctomycetales bacterium | reverse complement strand
AACTCATCCACCTGTTGAACGGCGTTTAGAAATTCTTTTAGATATGGCGCATGTTGACGGAAAAGCTCTCATCGAAAAGTTTAACCAAAAACGACAAAAACAAATGGTCTTGGAAGCGGCGGCAATGGCCTCTCGGCTTTCATCTCAAGCCGTTGTCAATGCCGGGTGGAATTGTCCTGTATGTACTGTGCTGTTGGTCAAAGAGACCTACGAAGGCGTTGTTCTTTCAAGATGCCCGCAGTGCCGCGGTATTTTTATTAGTAAAAACGATATTAAAAAGATTTTGATTCGAGAGGATTATGAATTTTCTGAAAATATTAAAATGATGGCAAAGCATATTAAAGGAGAACCGTATCGGTGGGGGAAAAAAGAAGTTGATTTAAAGGCGCATCCTTTATTATTCTGTCCTCAGTGTTTGAGGCCAAAAATGGTGCGAATGTTTTTTAATGATCAATATCGAGTCGAGATTGATAAATGCTTTCTTTGTAAATTTATTTGGTTTGAAAAAGATGAACTGGAAATTCTGCAGTGTTTAATGGAGGAAGAGCTTAAAAGCGCTGATAAGAACTTTGAGCTCGACATATAATTTTCATGAGAGACCCCTCCGAAGTTTCCGTCCAATATTTAAAAGGTGTTGGGCCGTCCAAGAAAAAACTTTTTAATGTGCTCGGCGTTGAAACGCTTGAAGACTTGATGTATTTTTTCCCCCGCCGTTATGAAGACCGCACGGTAATGTCGAAAATCAAAGATGTGCGTGTCGGTGAGTGGCAAACTGTTGTCGGGCGTGTTTTAAAAAACGACAGCCGCCAGTCGTGGTTTACAAAAAAACGCGTGTGCGAGGTCGCGATTGGCGATGAAACCGGCGAGTTGGTCGCGATTTGGTTTAATCAACCCTACATTCCGCAGTATTTTACCGTCGATCAATACGCGATTCTTTACGGAAAAGTTGAAATGTACAAAAACCGTTTGCAGATGGTTTCTCCGGAATATGAGATCCTGGGTGACGCGGAAGACGAAAGCTTAAGCATTGGGCGGATTGTGCCGATTTATCCTTTAACGCGCGGCATAACCCAGCGCTATCTCCGCCGGACTATTAAAACCTGTCTCGATAAAAATGTTGGGCTTTTAAAAGAAGTTCTGCCGTTTGACGTTCGCGAGCGCCATCAGTTTTCGAATCTCTCCCAAAGTCTTGTCAATTTACATTTTCCGGAAAGCTATGAACAGCAGCAAAAGGCGTACAAAAGAATTTCGTTTGAAGAATTTTTTCTCTTTCAAGTGTCGGTCAATCTTCGCCGGCAAAATTTGGTTGAAAAAACAGGCATTGTGCATAAAGTGAGTGAAAAGTTTTTGGAAGAATTTTTTAACGCGTTTGGATTTCAACTTACCCAAGCGCAAAAACGCGTGATTAAAGAAATCGCTTCCGATTTAAGCCTCCTGCATCCCATGCACCGCTTACTGCAGGGGGATGTCGGTTCCGGAAAAACCATCGTCGCTTTTTTTGGATGCGTCGCGGCCAAGAAAAATGGTTATCAATCCGCGTTTATGGCGCCGACGGAAATTTTGGCACGCCAGCATTTTGAAGTGTTGCAAAATTTAATTGCAAGCGGCCAATTTAGAGACATGCGATTGGCACTTTTGATTAATAGTGTTCCGGAAAAAGAGCGCGAAGAGATTTGTGAAAAAATAAAAATGGGCGAAATCGACCTTGTGATCGGCACGCACGCACTTATTCAAGAAGCTGTTTCCTTCAAAAATTTAAGTTTTGTTGTGGTCGATGAACAGCATAAATTCGGTGTGCGTCAGCGTTCGATTTTAGCATCGAAGGGAATCAATCCTGATGTTTTAGTCATGACGGCAACGCCGATTCCGCGCACGCTCTGTTTAACGCTTTACGGCGATTTGGATATTTCTACCCTTGATGAACTTCCGCCGGGCCGCGGCACAATTAAAACAGTCCATTTTTATGAAAATGATTCCGCGAAAGCCTACGCGCTTATCAAGGATATGGTTCGCTTGGGGAGGCAGGCATACATTGTTTATCCCATTATTGAAGAATCTGAAAAATTAGATGTCAAAGCCGCGAAAGCCATGTATAAACAGTTTAAAGAAAATGAGTTTAAGGAGTTCCGTATCGGCCTTGTGCACGGACAATTGAAGAAAAAAGAAGCGGAAACTGTGATGAGTAATTTTAAAAATGGAAAAATCGATATTTTGATCGCGACGACAATTTTAGAAGTCGGAATCGATGTGGCAAATGCGACCGCGATGGCGATTGAACACGCGGATCGTTTTGGTTTGGCCCAGCTTCATCAGCTGCGCGGACGCATCGGCCGCGGAAAGAGTGATTCAACATGCATTTTGATTGCTGACCCGACAACGCCGGACGCGAAACTTCGTATTGAAGCCATTTTAAAAACTAATGACGGATTTAAAATTGCCGAACAGGACCTTTTAATCCGCGGGCCCGGCGAATTCTTTGGACGGCACCAACACGGCATCAATGAATTAAAAATTGCCAATCCCTTGGCACAGCTTGATATATTAGAAATTGCCAAGAAAGAAGCCTTCGCGCTCATGGAAAAAGATTCTAGCTTAGAGCGGGGAGGAAATACCGCAATCAAATCAACCGTTCAAAAGAGGTATCCGAGTTATCTCGCGATGACCGGATCAGGGTAATTTATGAAAATTTTAAGCGGGAAATGGCGTAATAAAAATTTTTATATGCCGGCGGAAATCCGTCCGACGCAGGACTTAGTCCGTAAGGCTGTTTTTGATGTGCTCGGACATCGCTTGAGCGAAATTGACTTTTTGGATCTTTTTGCCGGAAGCGGGGCGGTTGGGCTTGAAGCTATTTCGCTCGGTGCTAAAAAAGTTATTTTTGTTGAAAGAGACCCTAACTGCGTCAAAGTTATTGAAGATAATCTGGCGCGATTAAACGTGCGCCCCTTTGAAGACAAAGATTATTCCTATGATATTATAAACTTAGATGTCTTTGTCGCTCTTCGACGGTTAGGCGAAAATAAGAAAAAATTCTCTATCATCTTTCTCGACGCGCCTTACGACGCCGAGCTTTCGAAAAAAGCCTTGAAAAGCGTAATTGACCATGATATAGTGCATGCCAATTCAACAATTGTCGTGCAACATGACGCCCGTGAGATTCTACCTTCCAAAGAGGGTAGATTTTCTGTTGTTAGGGCAAAGAGGTACGGCAAGACGAAACTCACAATGTATCAGGAAGTTAATTAGGTAACGGTTAAGGCAATGAGGCCCGTATCGTTAAGCGGTTAGGGTTACGGTTTAAAACACGAAAGACGTTGCCTTAACCGAAACGGGCATCCTAACCGTAACCGACCAATCAATATGACAAAACGAGCCATATATCCCGGAAGTTTTGACCCCCTTACCAACGGCCATATCGATTTAATCAAGCGCGCCACGCGGATTTTTGACGAGGTGATTGTCGCGGTGGGCGAGAGCGGCCGCAAAAAAGCCCTTTTTAGCTTAGAGGAACGTTTTTCCATGCTTAAAGAGGCGACCAAAAATTTTAAAAAAGTGAAAGTCGAAGTTTTTGAAGGGCTCGTTGTGAGTTACGCCCGTAAGAAGAAAATCAACGTGATTGTCCGCGGGCTTCGCATGCTCTCCGACTTCGAATACGAATTTCAAATGGCCCTGACCAACCGCCGTCTGGCCGAAGATATCGAAACCATTTTTTTAATGCCTTCCGAAGGGTATTCATTTTTATCCTCAACGCTTTTAAAAGAAGCAGCCGCTTTGGGCGCGGATATTTCTTCCTTTGTTCCAAAATTTGTCGAACGAAAGATTAAAAAAGAACTTTCTCGTGAAGATTAAAGCAAAAGATGTGACCGAAAGAGGCTTGAAAGTGGCAAAAAGCCTCGAGCCCGAAGAGATTGGTTTGAGCGAAGAAGAGCTTGAATGCGTTTTGCCCTTGGAGGTAGATGCGAGTTTAGAGCGGGCAGGAAAAACAATTCTCGCGAATGTTGATGTCAAAACGCGCCTCGCGTTTTCTTGTTCGCGCTGTCTCGAAAATGTCGAGCGCGATATTCAGGAAAATTTTAAGTTTGATTATCCATTTGAAAATGAGTTAGAAGTTATCGACTTGGGTGAGGATATTCGGCAAGAAATGATTGTTGTTTTGCCGCAGAGAGTGTTGTGCCGCGATGATTGCAAGGGAATTTGTCTGCACTGCGGCGCGAATTTAAATGAAGAAGAATGCAGCTGTGGGAAATAAATGATTGAAAAGTTTTGCGGTAACGGTAACGAAGCCCGTATCGTTAAGCGGCTAAGGCAATGGTTTTAAACACTAAAGACGTTACCTAAACCGAAACGGGCGCCCTAACCGTAACCGTTAAACATAACCAAGCATAGGAGAACTGTTAATATGGCACTACCGAAACGTCAACATTCGAAACAGCGCGGCCGAAAACGCCGCACGCATTGGAAAGTAAAAATTGCCTCTATGGGGAATTGCCCTCAGTGCAAGAAATCGGTTGTTTCGCACCGGGTTTGCCCTTTTTGCGGATATTACAAGGGTGAATTGGTTGTCGCTCCAAAAGTAAAGAAAGAAAAGAAAAAAGGAGCATAGCTGCCAGCTCTCAGCTTCCAGCTCTCAGCTAAAGGCTGAAAGCTGCTGAAAGCTGACGGCTGAAAGCTGAAAGCTATTATGAAAATTATCGTCGATGCCATGGGAGGCGATTTCGCGCCCGCGAATGTCGTAAGCGGAGTCGTTGAAGCTGTTAAAGAGTTTGATATTGATATTGCCTTAATCGGCATTAAAGAACAGGTTGAAGCCGAATTAAAAAAACATAAATTTCCGCAGGAAAGAATCCAGCTTATCCATTCGCCGGAAGTCATCGGCATGCATGACGCCGCCACGTCCAGCATCCGCTCAAAGAAAAATTCTTCCATTTCGATGGGCGTTACTCTTCTCAAAGACACTTCCTATGATGCTTTTGTCAGCGCCGGAAACACAGGCGCCGTTGTGTGCGCTTCGACGGTTTTTTTGGGGCTTCTTCCCGGCGTGGAGCGTCCCGGCATCGGGCTTGTCATCCCAACCTTAAATAAATTCGCGTTTTTAATTGATATCGGCGCCAATTCCGACCCTAAGCCGTCGCATCTTTTGCAGTACGCGCACATGGGAAAAATTTATACGGAGCGCGCTCTAAAAATTGAAAACCCGCGTATCGGCCTTCTCAATATCGGGGAAGAAGAGGGCAAGGGAAGCGAATTTGAAAAAGAGGCCTACAAACTTCTTTCGGAAAAGGTTAAAAATTTTATCGGCAATGTTGAGCCGAACGAAATTTTTTCCGGAAAATGCGACTGCGTTGTCTGTGACGGATTTGTCGGCAATGTCATGATTAAAACGTCCGAAGGCCTTGTCGAATCGGCCGGAACACTTATAAAGCGCGAAATCAAAAAAAGCCCTATCGCGCTTTTCGCCGCCTTTCTTTTAAAATCAGAACTTAGTCATATCAAAAAAAAGGTTGATTACTCCGAATACGGCGGCGCGCCTTTGATGGGCGTTAACGGAATCGTCATGATTTGTCATGGGCGCTCAAGCCCGAAGGCTATCAAAAACGCGATTCGCGCTGCCAAGCGCGAAGTGGAACAAAAGATTCTTTCGGGAATTATTGAGGAAATAAAGTAAGGGTAACGGTAACGAAGCCCGTGTCGTTAAGCGGTTAGGGTTACGGTCTAAAACACGAAAGACGTTGCCTTAACCGAAACGGGCGTCCTAACCGTAACCGCTAAACCATTAAAATTATGAAAAGCATCGGCATCATCGGCCTCGGCCATTATTTACCCAAAGAACGATTAACAAACTTTGACCTCGCAAAAATCGTCGAAACAACCGATGAGTGGATTGTCACGCGCACCGGCATTAAAGAACGCCGTATCGCGGCCAAAGGCGAAAAGACAAGCCAGCTTGCAATTCATGCCGCACGCGAAGCTTTAAAAAATGCGGGAATTGAAGCCGCGAAAATCGATTTAATTATTGTGGCAACGATTAGCCCCGACAGCAATTTTCCCTCGACGGCTTGTTTAGTTCAAAAAGCCTTGGGCGCGAAACACGCGACCGCGTTTGATATTGGCGCGGCGTGTTCCGGGTTTCTTTACGGCGTGACCATGGCCAAACAGTCCATCCAAACCGGGCTTTTCAAAAACGCGCTTATTGTTGCCGCTGAAAAAATTACATCTCTCGTGGATTGGAAAGACCGCAGCACATGCGTTTTATTTGGCGACGGGGCGGGGGCGTGTGTTTTGGCGGCCTCGAAACACGGCGAAATTATTTCAGATTATTTAGAAAGCGACGGCTCCAAGGCCGAGCTCATGCAGGTTATTTCAAGCAATGCCCGTCATCCCAAAGAAAAACATCATGAGCCCGCGGCGCATCCCTTTATTTCCATGCAGGGCAAAGAGCTTTTTAAAGTCGCGGTGCATTCGATGGCGCACGGCCTGGAAATTGCCTGCAAGCGCGCCGGAATAAAACTTTCCGATATCGACTGCGTTGTTCCTCATCAGGCCAATGACCGCATTATCACCGCGGTTGCCGAAAAGCTAAAGCTTCCTAAAGAAAAAATATTTATCAACATTCACAAATACGGAAATATGTCCGCCGCGTCCATCGCGGTCGCGCTTTACGAAGCTGTCCATGAAGGCAGGATCAAACGCGGTGATTATGTCGCGCTTGTTGCTTTTGGCGCGGGGCTTGTGAGTGGCGCGAATATTGTCAAGTGGTAATTGTGCCTTGACAAAAGGCCAAAAGCATTACATAATTGATTAGGATTGATTAATAGTGATTAACGCTGATTAACACTAATCAAAGGAGTTCAAAATGGTTATGAAAGCAAAAACAATTCCGGCGGTTGAGGCGAGGACACATTTCGGGGAAATCATCGCAAAATCCTGCAAACACGGCCAGCGGTTTATTGTCGAAAAGTCCGGTATTCCGATGGTTGTTATCTTAAGCGCCGATGAGTATAACCGGATTATCGCCGAGCGCGAAGAACGTTTTAAGGCCATCGATGCTATTCGGGAAGATGTCCCTTCCGCCTATTCTTCCGAGGAAGTGAGTGCCGATATCGAGAAAGCTATAAAGGCCGTCCGTAAGGCCCATGCTTAAAGTTGTCCTTGACACAAATCAGTTTGTCAGCAGTTTGCTCATTCCGGAGGGCCCAAGCGCCCGTATCGTTGATTTGTGGCGCGATCATAAATTTATTTTAGCCGCTTCAGACCATATCTTAGAAGAAATCTGCCGTGTCCTTAAATATCCGCACATTACCAAAAAGTATAAACTTAATACCAGAAAAATCAGCAATCTGATGAATCTTCTCGAACAGGAAGCGGTTATCGTCAATGCGTCCGGGTATTTGAATGTTATCAAGCAAGATCCTGATGATAACCATATTTTGTTATGTGCCATTAAGTCCCGCGCGGATTACATTGTCTCCGGAGATAAAGTTCTTCTTAGCCTTGGCGCCTATCAAAAAATAAAAATTGTACGGCCGGTTGATTTTTTAAAGGTCATTCGGATATGATAGATACTGCTTTTATTTTTCCGGGGCAAGGAGCGCAAAGAGTTGGCATGGGGAAGGAATTTTATGGTTCCTCAAGCGAAGCCAAAGCCATTTTCGATAAAGCCGAAAGCATTATAAAAAATGATTTTTTAAATGTTGTTTTTAACGGCCCGCAGGAAAAGCTAACTTTAACGGCGTATTGCCAGCCCGCCATTTTCACTATGAGCGTTGCCGCGCTTGCCGCTTTAAAAACTCATCCGAAATTTAAAACCATCACGCCAAAGTTTTCCGCCGGGTTAAGTTTAGGCGAATATTCTGCCTTAGTTGCGGCAGGCGCGATGTCGTTTGAAGATGGGTTAAGATTAGTACAAATCCGCTCATCTTTAATGGAAGAGGCGACAAAGTTGGAAAAAGGCACGATGGCGGCGATCATCGGCTTCGATAAGAATCGCTTGGTTGAGATTTGCAAAGAAACCGGGGCAGAGGTCGCGAATTTTAATTCGAACGAACAAATTGTCATCACGGGACGTGCGGCAAGTGTTTTAAAAGCGAGCGATAAAATAAAAGCGGAGGGCGCCAAGACCGTGATCCCACTTGATGTGAGCGGCGCGTTTCATTCGACGCTGATGGGGCCGGCCGCTAAAGAATTTAAAAGTGAATTAAAGAAATTTTCGTTTAAACCTTCCAATTTTCCGGTTATCGCAAATACGAGCGGCCGGCCCCAATCTTCGCCTGCCGACATTGAAGCCAATCTTGCCCTCCAAATCACCTCATCCGTCCAGTGGGTTTCCTCTGTCGAATATATGTCCCAAAACGGCGTTTCAACATTTTTAGAAATCGGCCCCGGCAAAGTCCTCCGCGGCCTTATCCGCAAAATCAATCCTGATTTAAAGGTTTTGAATATAGAGAAGCCGGAAGATATTGAAAGTCTTTCTTTTTGAGATCCCTCATCGCCTATAAATCAATTAAGGCGGTTCGAGATTAATTCGGCCGCTAACTTACGTTCGCTATCGCTCCGTAAGTCATGGCCTCATTAAAGATATCGACGCGTTGCCGTACTATTTGAAAATTGCGTTTTTTAATGTTACATTTTAACTACTAAAATCTCGGGACAACCTGGGATTCCTTACCCGAGATTTTACCCTGAGCCTGAAAGGCGAAGGGCCTTATCCTAAACAAAAAAGGCCAAATTATGCCTCATCTAACCGCTTTCGCGGTGTCGAATCTTCTTATTGTGGTAACTAATCTTATTTTGATTACGATTCTCTTTGTTTATGGGAATCGAAAACTCCACACGTTACTGCTTCTGTTTAATGTTTCGTTATGCTTATGGGGGTTAGGCGCCTTTCTGTTGCAGTTATTTCCCAGGTTGATCATTTGGCAAATAACATTATGCGATGTTATATTTACTTCGATAATCTTTTGCAGTTTTGTTTTTGAGTTGTTGTCAATAGACGCGGGAAGAGTCACTGTTTTTTTGTATGCTCAAGGAGTTTTGTCTTCAGTTGTAATCTTAACAAACACAAGCTATGTTGTATCACAGCGATTTAACTCGATTTACTTTCCGTATTCTGTAGATATTAAGCATTTTATTGTTTCGTTTCTTTGGTTTGTTGTTGGTAGTTTTTGTTTCTTGAAACTGTTAATTTGTTACAAAAATTCCAGTCCCAGGTTAAAAAATCAAATAGCTTATATATTTGTTGCTTCTTTTCTTGCGTTTTTTTGTGGGGTGTTAAATTTTCTTACAAGTTTTGGTTTGCCAATTTACCCTTTTGGTAATTTTTTTGTTCCAATTTACGGAATAATTATGACCTTCGCCATTTTAAAACATCAGCTTCTCGATATTGGGCTTGTTATTAGAAAGGGTCTTGTCTATTCCCTATTGACGGCCATTTTTACCGTTATACTTTTGCTTGTAATTTTATTGCTTGAAAGATTGCTGCAAGGTATTGTGGGGTATAAATCAATACTGGCGAGCATGCTTGCTTCAATGTTTATCGCACTATTTTTCATTCCGCTTCGAAACAATATTCAAAATTTTGTCGATAGATACTTCTTTAAAGGTACAACTTCCGAAATCGCCCACCAAAATGAGCTTCTTTTAAAGGAAGTCGAGCAGGCGGAAAGATTAAGGGCGGTGTCGACTCTGGCGAGCGGCATGGCGCACGAAATCAAAAATCCACTCACAACCATTAAAACCTTTAGCGACTTTCTTCCTCAAAGGCTTGATGACAAAGAATTTTTACAGCGCTTTTCGCGGCTCGTTGGTTTAGAAACTGAGCGCATGAGTAACCTCGTGCAGGAACTTTTGGATTTCGCCAAACCTTCTCCTCCAAAGCCTGTTCCGACCGACATTTGCGCGTTAATCGATAACACGCTTGAATTTCTAATGGGAGACTTTGGCCGAAAGAATATAACGGTTATAAAAAATTTTCCCGCCGATAATTTACGTTTGAATATCGATCCCAATCAGTTTAAGCAAGTATTTTTGAATCTGTTTATGAATGCCCGTGATGCCATGCCCAGCAGCGGAACGCTGACAATAGGGGTTAGGGTTCAAGGTTCCCTAAACCCTCATTCAGCTCAGATTATTATTTCCGATACGGGCTGTGGAATCAGCAAGGACGATTTAAAGCATCTCTTCGAACCATTTTTCTCAAAAAAAGAAAAAGGCACCGGCCTCGGTCTTGCCATCAGCCGTCGAATCATCGAAGAGCACGGAGGAAAAATTAAAGTGGAAAGTGAAGTGGGAAAGGGCACGACGTTTACGATTGAGTTGCCGGCGAAGGGCGGGG
>CAZBRU010000035.1:6036-10462 GCA_964494585.1 uncultured Planctomycetales bacterium | reverse complement strand
GCTTGATATGTTATTTCAAACATTTTTTCTAAATCAGAAATGCCGATGGCAAGCGGCGGCATTAAAACAATGACGTTTCCTAAGGGCCGTAAAATTAAGCCGTGTTTGCGCACTTCCTGACAAACTTTGATGCCGATTTTCTTTTCTAAAGGGTAAGGCGTTAGTTCAATTCCGGCCATAAACCCGCATTGCCGGATATCCGCGACATGGGGTAGATTATAAAACTTTTTGAGCCCTTTTGCCATGAAATTTATTTTAGGCTGAAGCTTTTTTAGGGTCTCTTCTTTCCTAAAAATTGCCAAATTCGCGAGTGCCGCAGAGCAAGCCAAAGGGTTAGCCGTGTACGTGTGGCCGTGGAAAAATGTTTTTTGATCCTTATAGTCAAAAAGAAAACCGTCGAAAACTCTTTTGTTGGTTAGAGTTACGGCTAAAGGAAGATAGCCGCCCGTCAAACCCTTCGCAAGACATAAGAAATCAGGCGAAACATCTTCATGGTCACAGGCAAACATTTTTCCCGTGCGCCCAAAACCAGTCGCCACCTCATCGACAATTAAAAACACATCGTATTTCTTGCAAAGCGCGGCTATTTTTTTGAGAACACCTTTCGGCCAAACCAACATGCCGGCGGCCGCCTGAATAAGAGGTTCTATCACGAGGGCGGCCGCCGACGCGTGTGATTCTTTCAAGATTTTCTCAAGAGGTTCCAAGCAATTCTTTCCATCTGGAAATTGCGGCGAAGGAATCGAAATCGTTTCAAAAATCAAATCCCTGTAAACTTTATGAAAGACATTAATCCCGCCCACGCTCACGCTTCCTAAGGTATCGCCGTGATACGAATTCTCTAAATGAATAATGTTGCGCTTTTTTGTTTTCCCAATATTCTGCCAATATTGATACGCTTGTTTTATCGCAACCTCAACAGCGGTTGATCCATTATCTGAATAAAAAACTTTCACAAGACCTTTGGGCGCGATTTCAATTAATTTTTCAGCGAGCTCAATAGCGGGAACATTCGAAAGGCCTAAAAATGTCGAGTGACTGACCTTGTTGATTTGCTCTTTTAAAGCCTGATCCATTACCTTGTGCCGATGGCCGTGAACATTGACCCAAAGGCTTGAAACTCCGTCGAGATACCACTTTCCGTTCGCATCTTTTAAATAACATCCCTTGGCTTCTTCGATGACAAGAGGTTCTTCGTTCAGCCAATCTTTCATTTGTGTAAAGGGATGCCAAATGTATTTCTTATCATCAGCTTCCCATTTTTTTTCTTTGCGCGGCGGTAATTCTAAAAGAACCTTTAAATCAACTTTGGAACATTTTTTTAAAATTTCTCTTCTGTTAATCTTCGAAAGATACGGAATCGTTCCCAAAACCGGCACGCCGCTTAACTCTTCAATAATTTTTGGATTTGTTTTCTCGGGAATACCAGATTTGACTTTCTTTGAAGCGCTGAAAATAATTCCACAAGGACGCAACCCCCTATTTTTACTTTCATTGATCGTCAAAAGTGTATGATTGATTGTGCCAAGCCCCAAACGCGAGACAACCAAAACATCCAAATCCAAATCCGCGATCAAATCATAAACAAAATAACCCTTTGAAAGCGGAACGCAAAGCCCTCCCGCGCCTTCGACTAAGACAATATCGTGCTTGTCTTGAAATTTTTTGTAACAACGAATGATTTTATCGATGTTGATTTCTTTTTTTTCCCATCGAAAAGCAAGGTGGGGAGAAAGCGGCTCTTTGGCGAAGAAGGGATTGATTAAAGAAAGCGGGTCTTTGAGTTGGAGAATTTTCTTTAAGAGTGCAGAATCGTTTCCAGCGCACTGAACCGGCTTCATGACACCGACATTCAAGCCTTTTTCGCGCAAAAGAAGGCCAAGTGCGGCGATTACAATGGTCTTTCCGACACCTGTGTCCGTGCCGGTGATAAAAATACCTTTTTTAATTGGCATCGTGCATTGAATGTACCAAAATTCGGCCTAAAAGACAAGGGGCCTCCGCCATGAAACATGGCGGAGGCCCCTTAAACATCACCCTTCAAATTATCCTCTATTACCCGATAATATATTTTCCTTTCTTAACGGTAATGGTCATTGATTGCGAGGCTGTGCGAACGCCGCTACTAACTTGAAACGTTACCGTGAAAGTGCCTTTCTGTGATAGGCTCGTCGCCCATTCGAAACTGGCCGTGCCGTCCCCATGATCCGTCAGGGTAGCGCCATCCGGAAGGCCTGTTGCCGTTATCTTAACGGCATCACCGCCAGGATCCATCCCTGTTACATCAAAATCTAATTCTTGTCCACCGACAACTACCTGATTCTGAAGCGGATTTAAAACAGGAGGCATATAATCCACAACATGAACCGTCGCGGGATCCATTTGGTTTGTAATATTTTGATAATTGTAGGCAATCATATCACCAGAAATACTCACGCCTACACGCCAAATATGATCTGTGGAAGATGGACTGCCATTCTCTAAAACTTCACTATAATCATCTATTGTTCCGCAACTTCCATCTATACCCAAATCAAATAAACTTACGTTGTATGTATTTGAAGCATCTGGAGTCCACTGCCAGGCAATCTTGTTGCTATCTACTGACGGAGGCACCCCTTGGTTATTTTGAAAATTTGGAATCACGCAGTCGCGTACTTTATCCTGTCCATTGGCTGCCATGTGATATACGCCATCACTCCATAAGAATCTATCGCCTGAAAGGGTGGCGGCAAATCCGGAAACATTCGGATTAACCGTTTTCACATCATCCTGATCATATTGATGGTTATCCCCCAGATCAAGAATCACAAGAGAGCCCTGGCTTTTCCAGGAAATCTTATTTTGGCGTTCAGCCGGATACGGAAAGTTAAACGAAGTACCCGCATTGCTGTCTAATAATGTAGGCCCTATATCATCGCCGCTAAACTCTTCGTCCTGCCCTAAATCATAGAGACTGACCTGAAAAAGCGCAGCTTGATAAGTACCTAAATTACTGAACCAAACGATTTTATTTTCAGTGAGAGAGCAGCTTGGAAATGACGAATTATAATTGACCTGTGTCGTACCCGGTACAAGCGTTGGACCGGAATCATCACCACCGCCCACTTGATTATCTTTTCCTAAGCTGAAAATATAAAGGCCTGGTGTACTATATTTCAAGTTTTGATAAACGATTTTATTCTTATAGAGCATCGGCCATGCAAAACTATCACCCGTTTGTCGATGCACAGCCACAGCATCAGTACCATCCAAAATGCTGTAGAGGTGAATATCATAGGGGCTTTTTGAAGAAACATAAGCAATTTTTCCTTGGTAAACACTTGGCCAAAACCCTGTCGCAACACTCGGTTCCGGCTCATAGGCAAAACTATTATGATTCCCAAAAAGCAATCCAACAGCACAAACAATAAATAAAATCGATCTCCTCATCGCCACTGTAATCATATCCCTCTCCTTTTTATCTGTTACGTTAATATTAATTATCCCAATATTCTTACAAAAAATCGACTCAAAACGTATCTTTTTCACCTCCCCCAATAAAAAACCCACTCTACGTTCCTTAAAATAGAATGGGCCTGGGGTTCCAAATTCTTGTTTCGGTAGTCAGGCTATCCTTCTTTTAAGGATCCTTCGACTTTGCGTCCCCGCTTTACAGCGGGTTTGCCTCCGGCTCCGCCAAATACTTTATGTGTTTGGCTTCGCCGGATCCGGCGTAGCTCAACGAGAAATCATTCAGCGAAGCCGGAATTATCGACAAAATATCATTTTCAAATAACCAACGTAAGGATAACACGCCTTAAAGGGGTGTCAAGTCAGTAAAGCCAGTTTTAAGAAAGCGCTTTCTCGCCCCGACGGAAACCACTTCAAAAGAGGCATAAATTTTTCCGCTTGCGTTAAAATTCGTCTTATAAAACTCATCAATTTTTTTAAGTAAACCTTTATTTAATAGAATCTCACGCGAAGCGGTATTGGCACCGATAGCTTTGAGCCAGCGCAACAAAGTTAGAACATCAGAAAAAGTGGCTTTTACGATTTCGTTTTGAATGTCAAAATCTAAAAATCCACACTCTAAAATTGCGTTTGTAAAATCTTCTTTCGAAGGAAGCGTTGATTTAAAATCCTCCCCCATGGATAAAAACAGCTCACGCAATGTGGAGGGCCCAAAAGCCGTCAGAAAAAGCTGTCCGCCCGGCGTTAAAATCCGATGAACATCTATTAAGCTTTGTTTCAAATCTTCAATCCACTGATAAGTCAAATTGGAAACAACTTAATCAAACTTGTTTTCACAAAAAGGAAGAACGCAGGCATCGGCTTGAACAATTTTAAAAGGCTGTTCTTTTTCTCGAGCGCATTCAATCATTCCGTCGGCAAAATCGATGCCAACAATCTTTGATTTTGGAAATTTCTCGCAGAGTTTTTCTGT
>CAZBRU010000035.1:0-5936 GCA_964494585.1 uncultured Planctomycetales bacterium | reverse complement strand
GTGCCGTTGATAAACTGCATAGGCACGTTCACTTTTTTCAAAGTTTCCCGCAAATCTTCATGCTCTAAAACATCTAAATATTCCACCAAGGCTGCCTTTTGAGGCACATCAATATTTTGACGAAACTTCGAAAGCCATTTAAAACGCCGGCTTTCGCGTTCCTCGATTGTAAAAAGTGAACGGAAAAAAATATCCACAATCACCGGATACGCCGTTTCAAGTTGACTCCCGAGCGTCTTTATTTTTTGGACATCAATTCCGAAGGGATAATCGTGGGATTTCGCGAATTTTGGCGTCGAGCCGACGAAGGAAATTTTTTTAATGCTTTCCGGAAAAATTTCATAAAGCCGAAGCGCAAAAAGCCCGCCGATGGAACTCGCGACAATCGTGACGGGAAAAATATTTAAATCTTGAAGAATTCTTTTTAAATCCTTGGCCATCTCGCTTATAGGAATTTTCTGCCATGTTGTCTCGCCGTGGCCGGGAAGGTCAATCGTAACGACTTTAAAGGTTTGCGAAAAATGTTTTTCCTGCTGGCGCCAAATGCGTTTGTCGACACCCCAGCCGTGAAGAAAGAGAAGGCTGCCGCTCCCCTCGCCTTCAACGTCGTAGTGCCAGTTAATTATATTAGGTTGGATGAAAGGCATTTTTTAAACTTTCCTATCGCAAATTCTAAATCCGCGCGGCTATGCGTCGCCATCACGGTTACGCGCAGCCTCGCCGTATTCACCGGCACCGTCGGAGGGCGAATCGCCTGCACAAAAATTCCTTCCTCAAATAATTTTTGCGAAAATAAAAGAGCTTTCTTTGAGTCTTTTAAGAGAATCGGAATAATCGGCGACGCAGAGTTCATTGTATCAAATCCAAGGCGCCCTAATTCCTTTTTTAAAAAGTTTGTGTTATTCCAAAGCTGCTCTCTTCTTTTTGGTTCATGTTCAATAATGTCAACCGCCTTCAAAGACGCGGCGGCAATCGAGGGCGGCATCGCGGTTGTGTAAATGAAACTCCGCGCACGATTAATAAGAAAAGAAATAAGTTCTTCGGAGCCGCACACATACGCGCCAAAACTTCCCGCCGCTTTACTCAACGTGCCCATTTGAATATCGATTTTTCCCTCAAGGCCTAAATGCTCAACTAAGCCCTTGCCCTTTTTGCCAAAAACTCCGAAGGCATGCGCCTCATCGACCATGACAAGCGCATCGTATTTTTGCGCGAGCGAAACGATTTTTTCTAAAGGCGCAACATCACCGTCCATGCTAAAAAGCGTGTCGGTTATGATTAAACGTTTTTTATAGCTTTCTGATTTTTTTAAAAAATTCTCGAGCGCGTTCATATCATTATGCGGATAGCGTTTAAAATGCGCTCGGCTTAGAAGAATGCCGTCGATAATGGACGCGTGATTTAATTTATCCGACAAAACAATATCGCCTTCGCCCACCACACTCGAAATCACGCCGACATTGGCCATGTAGCCGCTTGAAAAAACAAGCGCCGCCTCCACCCCTTTAAATTGCGCCAATCTTTCTTCAAGTTCCGCATGGGCGCGCATATTACCGCACACAAGCCGGGAGGCACCTGAACCTAAACCATTTTCGGCAATTTCGTCAACCGCCGCACCGCGAAGGCGTGCGTCGTCGGCCAAGCCCAAATAATTATTGGAACAAAAATTTAAAACCTCTTTGCCTTCGAGAATGATTTTTCTGTTTTGCGGCCCGTCGAGAGTTCTTAGCCTGCGCCTTAAACCCTTCTCTTCGAGCCCGTTTAATGTCTCTTCAAAAAATGTTTTCGCCATAAACAAAAAACCCTCTTATCGCCTATGATAAAAGGGTTAAATGTAATTGTCAACTTTGATCTACAAATTGGTTTACATTACTTCCTCGTGCTTCGCTCTTGGGTAACGCGGATGACTTCTTCAGGCGTTGTTAATCCCATCTTTATTTTTTCCCAGCCGGATTCACGGAGCGTCTTCATGCCCAGCATTCTGGCCTTGTTTTCAATTTCCGCGGTGGAGGCATGCTGCAAAACCATTTCTCCGATTTCATCTGTGATAACTAAAAATTCGAAAATTCCAATGCGGCCTTCAAACCCCGTAAAGTTACAGTGCTCGCAGCCTTTTCCCTCATAAACGGTCACATCGGATTTTGATTGAACGTGAAATTTCTCGAGGATCTTGGGACTTAATTTTCGCGGTTTCTTACAATGCTGGCAAATGGTACGCACGAGCCTTTGGGCAATAAAACAATCAACAGTGCTCGCAATTAAGTAAGGCTCAATACCCATATTTAAGAGCCGTGTCACGCCGCTGGCCGCGTTATTGGTATGGAGCGTTGAAAATATCAAATGGCCTGTCAAGGCCACTTGAATCGCGATCTCAGCCGTTTCAACATCTCTCACTTCTCCGACCAAAATGACGTTGGGGTCATGGCGCAAGAGCGAGCGAAGCCCTTTCGCGAAGGTTAAATCAATCGCGGGATTAATTTGAATCTGAATAATCGAAGGAAGTTGATATTCAACCGGGTCTTCAAGGGTCACGATTTTTTTATCAGCCGTGTTAATCGTGGAAAGGCAGGAATACAGCGTCGTTGTCTTGCCGCTTCCGGTCGGCCCCGTCATAAAAATAATCCCATGAGGCCGATGAATTAAATCGACAAGTATTTTTCTTTCCGTTTTATCCAAATTGAGTTCCTCAAAACTAAAAAGCCTGGCCGAGTTAAGAATTCTAAGCACGACGGCCTCGCCATGGGCGCTGGGCACAAGGGAAACACGAAAATCCAAATCCACGCCTTCCACGGATACCCTAAAACGGCCGTCTTGAGGCCTGCGTTTTTCGGCGATATCAAGCTGCGCCATGATTTTGATGCGCGAGTTAATGGATTCTTTAAAATGTTTGATATTATCGGGAACGGGAACTTCTTGGAGGATGCCGTCGATACGGTAACGGATAACCAGTTTATCGTCAAAAGGCTCGATATGAATATCCGAGGCTCTATTTTTATGGGCCTCTAAAAATATTTGATTTAAAAAACCGTTTATGGTGCCTTCGGCGTTAACGTCATTGACGCTATCGATGTCCTTGGCTTCTTTTTTCTCTTTCTGCTGCAATTGAACATCGGCATGGCCCATAATTTCTTCAACAATGTCGACACCAATACCATAAAGCCTTTTAATCGTTGATAAAATATCTTCGCGGCCGGCCAAAACAGGATTGATCTCACATCCTGTTAAAATGCGCATTTCATCTTTCAAAAGAACATCAAAAGGTCTGTTGACAGCTAACGTTAAAACGCCGTCGTGATAATCAACCGGCATGACTTCATGGCGCACCGCAAATTTTGAGGAAACCCTGCTAATCGCTTCAGGAGGAATGGAAATATGCCGTAAGCGGATATAATCCAACCCATATTGCTGGGCCACGAAAGGCAAAAAGGTTGCTTCATTCTCGATAAAGCCAAGTCGCATTAAAATAATACCGAGCAGTTCATCCGTCTTTTTCTGCTCCGAGAGCGCGAGTTCAAGCTGATCGCGTGTAATTAATTTCTTTTCCAAAAGAAGCTGGCCCAAAAGAACTTTTTTACCCGTATAAACCATTTTCATAATTTTTCCTCTCCTAAAAATAAAAAAGCCGTGTTGCCTTATTCAAAGATTTCGGCAACTCGGCGATCATAGGCTGACAGACAGTAACTTGATTTCGGCGGCCTGGCTGTCAAAAGATACCTTTAGACCCGTGGCTTTGCTCCGGCTTCGTTCAACTGCTTTCGCTTTGAACTTCGCCGGACCCGGCGGAATCAAAGGCGGAAGCTCTTTGATGAAGCCGGGGTCCTACCCTTTCGAGTAGTTTGCTCTTATCGATTCTAGTTAAAAGATACCACGTGGAGCGATTTGGACAATGCCAAAAGGAGAGATTTAAGAAAGCGTTTTCTTTGATTATTATTTAATAACTTGGCAAGATTGATTCTTTTATCTTTTTACCTAAATACTTCTTGGCAAAATTGCGGGCGAGATTTTCGCATCCATCCTGAAGATTGGGGACACCGACGGAAAGTTCATGGCCTTCAAAGGCATAAAGACCGCTGCTTTTAATAGGCTGCATGGCGAGGAGTGAAAAGGCGTAATCTTGGGAGACGCTGGCGCGCAGAGGAAGCCTGGACACAATGAGGTCAACATACCAATCGCAGTCTAGCTTTTCTAAAACAATCTCAATGTCCTTGAACTTTTTTAATTCTCTGATGAAAAAACGCTCGCCGTTAGCTGTCAGGGTGGAATCAGCGCTTGAGACAAGGACATAAATCCGGATGGGATGCCCGACAGGCGCCTCCTTGAGGCCGGCGTGGACAACACCGCTTAAAGAGAAGATTAAAAAAATCGTCAGAAATATTTTTTTCATGTTATTTTCCTAAAATAATCACAGGGTTATTGGAACTGTTGAGCCAAGAGAGGAGTTTCACAATATTTCCTTTGGAAACCGCGACGCATCCAGCGGTTGCCGACTGCGCCGAACGCCACACGTGAAGAAAAATGGCGCTCCCCTTTCCTCGGACAATCGGATTGGTGTTGTAATCGATAACAATTCCATATTTGTATAAATCATCGCCGCGTCTTAAGGCTTCAAATGATTTCGCGTTTGGCTTGCCGCTTACCCATTGATTGTATTCTGTAGATTCAACGTCATCGACCCAAAAATCTTGTTTCGTTGCTTGGCGAAAAGGCAGCCTTATCAGAATATCTCTTTCATAACCAAAACTTTCTGTTAAATGAAAGATCCCCGACGGTGTTTTACCGTCGCCTTCTCGTTTTTCACCTTTGTTCGCAAAACCATTCCTACCGATGGCCGCGTCGATAGAATCAAATACAATGCGCCAATCTTCACCTTTCTTTTCCCAAGCTGTAAGCTTTGCACTGAAACCTCCAGGCGTTATGTCTTCGACAACCAAGGCTTGACTGATAGATGAATCAAGATCTTTCAAAAGAAATTTTTCTAAATTCACATCCGCCAATAGAAAACTGCGCCAATCGCTGTCATCAAAATGCCACCATTCGTTTTCATACGATAAAAATCCATGTTTAGTCATAACAGAAATCAAATAATCAACGTTTTTGCGCGCGGAAGGCGTCATCTCTTTTGATTTGGGCGAAGCTTTTTCGGTAAAATCATCGAAGCCCGTCGGCATAAGAAGTTCACTGCCGTCTTTGTCAAGGAGTGTCATGTCAACCGCGCCGCCGCGGTTGTGGCGCGAACCGCCTTTATTCGGATTGGCGACATAGCGTTCATCAGGGACGAGATTCCAAAAAATTTTCTGCACGTAAGGCGGCCGGTACGCGTCCCAGATTTTGATATGATAGCCGTCTTTTTTAAATTCGGCGTTGGCGGCGGCTAATTTTTTGGCAGTTTCTTGGTTTAAAACACAAACCGAAGCGGGATAAACTTTTTTGTTGGTGAAATTATTTTCAGTCGCGTAGCGCAAATCGAGGACAATCGTCGGATCAACATCAGAAACGCGGACCAAGCCTTCGATTGTTTTTTGGGAAGAATTCGGTTGTGCGCAAAGTGAAGCGGAAAATGAAAGGAGAATGAATAATGCGGCAAAAATTTTCTTCATATCAAACCCAAATCCTACACCCTATCCCCTAAACCCTGTTTTTCTTCATCCAATTTTTTCCACCGAGAATTCTGGCAATCATCATACTGCAGACATTGTCACCAATCGCATTCACCATAGTTGCCGGCGGATCGACGAGAGTGCCGATCATGGAGATGATAGGAAGAGCTTCAATAGGAAAACCATAAAGCGTGATGATTAAGATCTCGCCGGTAAAACCGCCTCCGGGAATACCGCTCATCACCGTGCCGCTTAAAATAGCGACGCCAATCGCGGTCAAAATAACTCCGGGAGAAGAAAAATCCATATGAAAAATTCCAAATAAAAACGCTATTTTTA
>CAZBRU010000034.1:0-10563 GCA_964494585.1 uncultured Planctomycetales bacterium | reverse complement strand
ATTGAAGGCCAAGAGCCGGTCGATTTTGATCAGCTTGTCTTGAAAGGAAACGAAATTGCCGATCAACTGAAAGAACTTTCTGAAAATTTAAATGAACGTTTGGAAGTCAACAGCGAATCGATTGACCGCATTGTTTTTCATGTCGATGAGGCAACCGAACATTTATCTTCGATTACCAAAAATGTTGATGAACGCCTCACCTTAAATAAGCAGTCCATTGATGACATTGTATCGAATTTAAGAGTGACAAGTGAAAATCTTGAAGAGATGAGCCATGATTTAAAAGAAAATCCATGGAAACTCCTCTACAAAGAGAGAGCCAAAAAGAAGAATTAATTCATGTCCGCGGCAACCCTTGCCAGATTTAAAGTCGCTCACCAGTCAATTGTCGATATGCTCGACCAGGTCCAGGTTTTATCGCGCAATTATTTTCAAGCTAAAGCAAAGTTAAGGGATTTAAGCGAAAGGCTTTTAGCCTATTTTGGAAAGCAGGACAAAGAATTTTTTGATCAGCTCAAAGTTTTTCATAAATCCGACCGCCATGCGACAAAGATGATCGAGTTTCTCTTGCACGAGTTAAAGGATATCAAAATTAAATATTTGATTTTCTTCGAAAAATATTCCGCGGAAATGTCTGACGGAGGTTCAAAGAGTTTTCCCCGTGACCTCACTCAGTTTATCAACGATCTTTTAGTTCACCTAAAAGTTGAAGAAGAATATCTTCTTCCGCTTGTCAAAGACTGTCCTTTTGAAGAAGAAAAGATATCATAACTTTATTGTTATCAAGTAGTTATAAAAAATAACTTGTTTTTTAGTTCTTTGTCGGATATACTCTATACTGTTTTAGAGATTCTCGATTGATAAAGGCAAACTCCCCGAAAGGGTAGGGCGCAAAACTAAAGAACCTAAACCTCGTTAGCGCGAGGCATGGTAGTCAGTTGCCGGTTGGGCTAAGAAATGCCTACACTTTATCAAAAAAAAGAGTAGGCGTTTTTTGTTATATGCCCCTTAGGAGAAAAATGAAGAATTTAACACACATACGCATGAAATGGCTGACCAAGATAGCCTGGATCGGCTTTTTTCTTTTTGTTTTTTTTGTTTATGACGCGTTTGCGAGAGATATTGATATCGCCGTGATTGACTCCGGTGCGGTTGCTTACGTTGATTCAAGCGTAAGCTTTACTTCTTTCGCGGCAAGCCAAGACCCCTTGAATCATGGAACGTCAGTCGCAAAATTAATCCGACAAAATTTTCCCGTGGCAAAAATTCACATGCTTCAGGTATGTGAAAACAAAGACGGCACCTTAAAACCCTCAAAAGCCGCTGTTGTTAAAGCGCTTCAATGGTGCCTCGATCATAACGTCGATGTCATTAATATGTCGCTTGTTCTTAATTACGACGCGGACATCGACCAGATGATTACAAAAGCCATACAAGCCAAAGGAATTGTTGTTGTAGCGGCCGCGGGCAATAAAATTTTAACCAGCCATTTCGCCATGGATTCGGACGGCTATGTCTGCAAAATACCGCAAATGGCCAAGCCCGCTTTTCCCGCGTCTTCGCCTGGTGTCATTTCTGTAGGCGCTGTCGACCGCACAGGCGGGATTTCTCATTATTCTCATGCCCAGTGTGATATCAGTGAAGATGGCAAAATTCCAGGTGAGGAGGGGACCTCTTTTGCCTGCGCGAGGGCGGCCGCTAAAATCGGAAAACTGCTTTCTCAAAATCCTAAGAACCTTAGCAAGTCAGAAATTTTATCCTCTCTTAAATAATTCTTAAGTTTCGACGCGCGCCACCTTGACGACAAGCGTTTTTCATGGTATTTTTATAGCACAATGAAAGTATTTTCTACCCTCTTTTTTGGGCTTGTTTTGGGCCTTGCCATGACGGCAAAGGCTAAAGCGGATACTGCTGCTGCCGAAAAGAACCCCTGCGCCAGTCTCATCAAAAATTATAACGGTTCACCTGCCAATCTTTATCAAGCTGTTTTAGAATGTGAGGGAATCAAAGGCGATGAAGCATTCGCGAGCGCGCAAACCGGTGATGACCGTTTACTTGCCAAAGCAGGCGAGCCTCAAAGCGCTGTCACAGGCACAGATTTGACCGTCAATTCTTTTAATCCGCCTTCTGTTACAGTTGCTACCACGATTGTAGTTCCTCCTCCGCCTCCTCCGCCTCCTCCTCCGGGCCGGCAAGGCGCGATTGGCGGAAAGCTTAAAATAGAACAGAAGTGCCAAAATCCCGGCGACTGCTAATTCTTTTCCAAAGAATAATTGATTGAAGACTACTGCATGTTAAGATAAGAATTGTGAAACGTGGAATTATTTTTTTTAGCATTGCTGCCGTTTTGTGTTCTTCTGCGGAAGTTCTCGCCGAGACAAATGATTTTCTGAAGCCCATTACCAAATTTCTTCACAACATTGAGTATACAAGCCGCGTAAAGTTGGAATCCGACGATAATATTTTTCTTACGAAGAATAACAAAACCTCTGATGTAAAAACAATTTTTTCACAGTCCTTAGCTTACAAAAAGCCTGCCGATAATTCCTATTTTGAATTAAATTACACGGGCAATTATTCCTATTACACCGAGGAATCTCTTAACTTACTTAGCCATAATGCCGGCGTTCTTTATTCGTATCGGCCGTTTGATGAATTTTCGATTGGGTTTCGGGATGATTACAGCTGGCTTTCAGACAGTAAGGCCGTGACCACGCTCGGTGACCGCATTTTGGGTTTAGGATATATTCAAAACGTTCCCTCTTTGGAAATGAAATATGAGTTCAATCCGCGCGCCATTTTTGAGGCGGAAACATATTACCAGCTTCTCAATGTCCGCAATGCGGGCAATGACGACTATATCGATAATAAGCGCTTAGGCGCAAAAACCAAATTAACCTATGATTTAACTTATCAAAATGAATGGCTTGGATTTGTTGGAACGGGCTTCGAGCAGGTGAAATTTCCGCAGACCTTTGAAAAATCTTCCAATGCCGCGAGGCCGTTTCTTGGCATTACAAAAAAATTCGCCAACATTGCCAATGTGACTCAAGAAATCGGATTTCAAACGACCAGGATGGACGACAATTCCGATGATGTGAATACGGATTTTAAAACGATTCTTGAAACAGTCTTTTCGATTTACACGAAGCTTCGCTTGTCTTTTGATGTTCACGCAAAAACCCCGTCACTGCGCCGCGAATATTCCCAGTATGATTCGAATGCCGTCAATTTAAATTTAAGCCGAATCTTAGATTCGAAGACAACTGCTCTTTTAGATTATTCTTTTGAGAAACAGCATTTCAACGCCCCCGACCATTTGGCCGGGCAGGCAGATATCAATAAAGATACACGTATTCAGAATTTGGGTTTAACGTTAAGCCGTAAATTAAAAGGCTGGCTTACGATGGAATGCCGCTATGATTACACGAAGCGCGACACCAATTTTGCGGGGGAAGGATATATCGACAATAAATTTTCGATAGGCTTAGCCGCTAAATATTAATTATGAAAAATAAAATAAAGACATGCCTCGCAGTGATTGCGTGTGAAGTATTTTTCTGCGGCATTATTTTTGCGCAGGAATTGGATTCTGTTTTGCCCAAGCCCGGAGAATTTAAGAGAATTACTCAGGAGGAGTTTGCTCTTGAGCTTGTGAAAGGCATAAGAGTTGAAAATTATCTTCCGACGTCTGCCTTAAAAAGTGACTGCGTTGACCTTCTTGAGCGGTTTGGCATAGCGCCTTTGAAGGGATGGAAAAACAAGGAATTTTTGACTCAAGAAGATTATCTTGTTGTGATGGGAAAGATGCGCGGCAAGGAAGGTTTGATTAATCAGCGGGCGATTGCGGTTGAGCGGAAAAACCATGAAATTATCAACCAAAAATGGCGGGAGGCTTTTCAAAAAAGAGCAAACTGGCCTTCATTAAACGAACTTCTGAGCGACAAAGAGTTTTTTCCTGATGGCCCGCCTCAAAGTCCGTATGGTTTAAAATATGAAGATAGGAATAGCGACCATGTTCTCGACGAGCCATTCTTGCCTGTCGCAATTCTTATAAAACTGCACGACTCTTCGAATCCCTAATTTTAAAAGAAAACGCTTTCTTTGAGGGGCTCTTTTATAGAGAATTCTTCATCTTCTCAGGTATACTTATATCGTATACATAATCATCGAACGGGCAAACTTCCCGAAAGGGAAGGACGCAAAGCTCTCCCGACGTTTCCTTAACAAAATTGAGGAAGTCGGGACCCCGACCGAAGCGTCGGGGTAGAGCCTAATCCACTGTAAAGGTGGTATGGCAGTCAGCTGCCGAAATGGGCCCGCGCAGATTTTGCCTTCTGCAAAATCTAAACGCGGGGCTCCCGCGTACAGTTTCACACAGCGAAATTGTGAGTGAAACTGCGGGAGGGGAAAAAATTTAAACCCTTCCATTTTGGAAGGGTTTTTTTGTGGTATCATAACTTGGAGATAAAAAGATGAATACTTTAAACCTTATAAAATCTAAAAAAGGCGGAGCGATCATATTGTTCTTGATCACTTCGGTCGTTTTCATAGCTGTTATTGCAAACCTCATGGTCCAGGCAATCAGCGAGAAGAATTCTGCCCTTCAGGGTGCGGCGGCGAATAGTACCAATTATCTTGTAACTGCCGCGATGACGAAAGTCAATAAAGCTATCGCGGACCAATTGCGTAATTATGAAGATCCTACCGCTGGCCCTTTTCCAGCGGCAATAACGCTCTTTACACAAGTTCCAGACTCCAATATTCAAGTTAATTACGATGTTACTGCCTATCAGCAGGATCCAGCGTGCGATCCACAGCAACAAGCATGTGCTGTACGCCAATGGAATGCAGCCAATGCTGACGGCACAACGAGCCAGTGCAAACTTTACCAGACTCACGTTACGGCCTGGGATAACAGGTATCCGCAAGTCAAAGGTGAGGGTTGGGCAGCCATTGATGCCTGCGCTAATTCGATTTATCAGTTTGCGTATATGAACGATTGGGGCCTTGCGGCAAATGTTAGCACTGGATACATTCAAGCGGGTGATGTTGCTGGAGAAATTGTGACAGTGGGAGAAATTTCGGCAGGGCGGCTTCACGTTAATAATGACATGTACCTCGATTATCAATCGTTTTACCCTGGTTATTTGAAGCTCAGCGGTTTGCGTATCACAGCGTCAGGCTATTTCTTCAATAGGCTGTCTCCTGAAAATCAGGAGCCGCAGGAGGGTGATGGTCGAGGCGTGCTCATTAGGAATTCCGCGGTCACCGATCCTCTGGCTTCAAACTATTATGTAGAGGTTTATGACAAGGCAAATGGAATTGTTTATGACCACACGGTTGATTCGGATTCGCAAAGTCCTCCCGTTCACGTTTGGGATTCGGCTACCATTCAAAGCCGATGGAATGGCGTTTTGAAGGACGGCTCCATGGGTGTTAAACCTGTCAATATTGCTGACAGGGACGTGCTCTTCAGTTACTTGAAACAGAAAGCTGAAAGCGGCGGGCTAAAAATTTATTGCTCCAGCGATTGTTCTGCTGCGACAGATTTTCATGCAGTGCGAAGCGGCGCTGATATTACGCAACAACTTGTGGTCGATAATAATGTGATTACAACCAGCAGTTTTTGGAATCCCAAAGAAGATGCAAACATCAACGTGGTTCAAGTTGATTTAAAACAATTAAGAGACTTGGGGCTTATGCCGGCGGACAATCTTATGTATGTTGAACGTTCAGATGCGGATTCCGGCAACGGCCTGCGCTTGATTAACGGAGAAAAATTAAATAATCCGCTGACTGTCGCTATGAAAGGCGTCGTTTTTATCAAGGGAGATTTTAATGTCGGCGCGGATGACGACGGGCTTCACACAACACCAGCTAACAGTGAAAATGATGTGGTAAATGTCAAACCGGCAGCCGTCATCGCCGAATCCTTATATTTTCAATCCTATGCATGGCTTGACAGGCTTAATCAGGTAAGACTTTCAAGTCGAAAAGCCAATGCGGGTACGGATCACCTGATGCAGTGGAATTTGGCAGAAATTGTAGGTTATCAACCTGATGAAGTTGGAGCGGCTAACGGCGCGGAAGGCGGAGGTTATGTTATGGAGAATTGGTATGGAAGTGCCGTTACCGGATATATTCAAACAAAATTTGTTGGTTCTCGCAGCAGGCCTTACCCGGTGTGGATTTCCGTAAGTGATAAATACGGCCCTAATTATGAGGATAATCCAATTTACAAGGCTTGGACAGAACCGTGGCGCGCCACATTTCTTTATGATACAGGACGGTTTGATAATGTTTCAACTCTGCCTCCGTTCGCGCCGGTTTACTACACCATTAAAGAACACGGTTTTAAAACAAAGATTCAATAAAGCTTAAAATTATGAAACAAACAACTGATCATTTGAAAAAGCAGAGCGGGAATTCGAAAAAGGGGTTTTTGCTCGTTGAGGTTTTGGTTGTGGTTGTGCTTGCCATTGTTTTCTGGGCGGCGACCTCGCAAGTATTTTTTTCGGTGCGCACCGGAAACCTTACAAATCGCAATCTAACGCTGGCTATGTGCGATTTGTCAATGGTGATGGAACGCATGCAAACTTCAGACAGAGCAGATTTACTTACAAATTTTCCTCCGAATTGGAATAATACGGGGAATGAACAAGGGGCCGCTTGGCAGGCTGCTTCGGAGGAAGTAAGTGACACAGTATATACATTGGTTGGCGGAAAAAAGATTGGCGATACCAATAGTGAAGAGATTGAATATCTTTATGAAAATTATCAGCGGAATCCAACGGATCCGGCTAACGCAACGCCGCCGGACCTTTTAGAGATTAAGTTGACAGTAAGCTGGACAGAAAAAGGCCAGGCGCGCAGTCAGTCCATGAGAAATATTCTCAATTGATTATGTTGGTTAAAAGATTGGAGAAATCATATGTTTACTGAATTTTCAAATACCAGGAGAGCCTTTACAATGGTTGAGGTGCTGGCATCGGCCGCGATTATTGTGACCGTTGCCGCTATCTTAGGGGTCAGCTATTCTCAGACGAATCAATTTTTCTTTTCGCAAAAAGATAATCTGGAATTGCAGCAAAAGGCGAGGACCGCCATGGGTTTAATTGTTGACAATATGCTGAATGCCGGCGGCTCCATAACAATTGATAAAACTGGCAGCTGCGCGGAGTGTTCAACGGCAACGTTTCCTGTTCCGCAGACAGATAGTCAAACAGGAATGATCAAGGTCACAGTGGCTGACCCTCCACAGGTTTCTTATGACGCGAATTATGCCGTAAAACTCGCGATGAATAACTGCCCAACCGCGCCTCGTTTGGAAAGAAGCCTTTCGACAAAGCCCGTTACTGATTTAACGGATTATGTTTCAAGTGTTCAATTTACCGCGCGGTGTTCTGCCGCGCAGGCCGCGGACTGTCCGCCTTGCACTTCCCAAGATTTGCAGTCCAATGAAATTAAGGTTTCTTTAACGGTTTCGAAATACGTGCCTTCTCGAAAGAGCACGGCCATATTCACGCTCACCAATATTGTGGCTTTGCGTAACACAGAGTTTACTATAACTACGCCAGCCGCAGTGCAGGGCGGCGGAGGTTGTTTGCTGGCTGGAACACGAGTCATGCTTCAAGACGGAACAATGAAAGCCATAGAACAGCTTAAGATAGGTGATGCCGTTTTAGGGTTTGAAAAAGGCCTTCTTAAACCCGCGAAGGTTGTCAAAACTTTTATCCATCCACATATGGAAGGTTATCTTGTTATGACAACGGAGGATGGAAGAGTTTTAAATATCACCGGTAATCATCCGGTTTATAACGGACATAGATACATTAAAGCTGATAAATTAAAGCTGGGAGATTCAGTTTTAATTTTTAAAGACAATCAAGCTCAAGATGTAAAAATTAAAATGATAGAGAAAAAAGAAGGCAAAATCGACCTCTACAATATCGAAGTCGACAAAACGCATAACTATTTTGCCGAAGGAATTTTGGTGCATAATAAAGTCAACATCGATGTAGGCTGCGATCCGTCTGATCCTCCTCCCGAGGGCTGCAATCCTTAATCAAATTGGTCGTTGAAGCATTTTAAGATTCTGCTATAATGAAAAACCATGAATAGACAATTAAGACTCGTGGTTCTTTTTTTTGTTTTTGCCTCCGGCTGCAGCTCTTTATCCCAGATGCCTAAAAAGGCATGGGATTCCGCTTCTCAAATGCCGAAAAAAGCCTGGAACTCTTCAGTTGAAACAACCAGAAAGATTTGGGGTTCTTCAACCAAAGCCCTAGAAGAAGCCCGCCAAAACGGCGAAGTCCTTGTCAAGAATTATGCCTGTCCTTGGAGCGATTGCTTTGACAAAGTTGTTAAAATCGCAGAACTTAAAGAATTAAAAGTCTTTATGAAAGACCAAAAGAAAAAATTGATTATTGTTATGAATGTTCCAGGCCAAATCGATACGACTGAAGTCGGAATATTTTTATCCGAGCCCGCAACATCGCAAACAAAAGTGGAAGTTGTTTCGTTAAGCCCGGAAGCACAGGCTAAAACCGCCGGCATCATTTTTTCTAATCTCGCCAAATCCTTTAACGAAGTTAAATAACCTATGATTGAACACGAAATGCTTTTTTTGGGGCTTCTTATGGACGGCCCGAAGCACGGCTACGACATTAAGCAAAAAATAGAAGAAGAACTTTTTCCTTTTATCGGGCTTAAGATTAAATCCATTTATTATCCTTTAAAAAAAATGGAACAGCTCGGCCTTATCCATAAAGATGTCGGCAGGGAAGGGAAGTGGCCGGAAAAATTTACGTACAGCATTACGCCGAAGGGCAAAAAGATTTTTGACCACCTTATCACCGAAAGCTTTTTTTCGATTGAACGGCCGTATTTCAATTTGGATTTGTCTCTTTATTTTTTACCTTATGTGGATAAAAAACTCGCGCAACGACGTTTGCGTGGACGCGTCCTTTTCTTGAACCGCATCAAAAAAGACTTAGAAAGCCTTAAAGTAACCACAAAATCTTCCAAAAAGCACCTTTCCATTATTCTCGAACACGAAATTGACCTTGTTACAGCTGAAATTAAGTCAATTTCCCGCCTCATCGATATTCTTTAACTCGTTATTTTTGAGCCATTTTCACTTTAAGAATGTGGTAATATTTTCTTGACAAATCATGTTTGTATATTAAAATCATACTAGTAAAATTTCACTAATATCGCTTTTAAAGGAAAAATGAACGTCCAGCGACTACTTGAAGAGAAAGCGGAAAAGTTTGGCAGCAAGCCGGCCCTGATTTTTAACGGCCAGGCGATTTCGTTTGCAGAGCTTAAGGAAAATGTCTTTAAACTTTCCGATGCCTTGCACGCTCTTGGCGTGGAAAAGGGTTCCAAGATTGGTATTTGCCTTCCCAATTGCCCTGCGTATGTCTATAGTTATCTCGCCGCGTTTTGTCTCGGAGCAGTGGCTGTTCCGCTCGATTTCGCCCTTAAGAATGATGAATTGGTTTCCTGCCTCGGACATTCTGAAACATCTTGCCTTATTTTCCATAAAAATGATTCTTCTGTGCAAGAGTTACTAAAAAAAGTCCCAAATATTAAAAAAATTGTTTTTCTTGAAGATTCTGCAGAGAAGTCATTAACTTATAAAGAAATTATAGAAAAAGCAAAAGCGCAAGTCTTAAAGGTTTCCATTGCGCCGACGGATCCCGCGCTTATTATGTACACGTCCGGAACGACCGGAAGCCCGAAGGGCGTTTGTCTAAATTACCGCCATTTGAACGGTTCGCCGGAGGCAATGAAACATTTTGTGGATTTGACTTCGGAAGATGTGAAGCTCTGCGCGCTTCCTTTAAGCCATATCGGCGGGCTTATTTACATTCAAAACTGCCTCACCTTTGGAATCACGCTTGTTTTAATGGAACGTTTTAATCCTTTTGAATTCCTTCGCAGTGTCGATCAATACAAGGTTACCTGTTTTCACGTTGTTCCTGCCATGTATACCGCGTTTTTGTCCATCAAAGAAATTGAAAAATTTAATCTTTCGTCGCTTCGCTGGGTGGTTGTCTTCGGCGCGCCAAGTTCACCGGATATTTTAGAACGCTTTCATAAATATTGTCTCAATGCGCAATTATTAAATGGTTGGGGAATGACCGAAACATGCCCACCTAATACGGTTACGCCATTGTGTAGGGAACGGTCGCGACCGTTCCCTAGGGTAAATATCGCCAGCGTCGGTAAGTCTTGCCCAACGTGTGAAATAAAAATTTTTGATGAGAATGAAAAGGAAGTTTTAGCAGGCCAAATCGGCGAAATTGTGATGCGCGGATGGGTTGTGATGGACGGATATTACAAAGACTC
Organism: uncultured Planctomycetales bacterium; assembly: GCA_964494585.1. Lineage (GTDB taxonomy): Bacteria > Omnitrophota > Gorgyraeia > Zapsychrales > CAZBRU01 > CAZBRU01. The sequence goes on along the minus strand of CAZBRU010000034.1, from coordinate 204 downwards.
AGAAACAACAGATAGTTTAAAAAGAAACGGCTGGTTTCATACCGGCGACTTAGGACGATTTGATGAAGAAGGGTTTTTGTATATTGTCGGGCGCAAAAAAGAAATGATCAAAGTTTCCGGGCAGATTGTTTACGCGCCGGAAGTCGAAGCCGCGCTTTCGAAGCATGAAGCCGTGGCCGAGGCCGCCGTGATTGGCGTCCCAGA
>CAZBRU010000033.1:8596-10696 GCA_964494585.1 uncultured Planctomycetales bacterium | reverse complement strand
CTTTATAATTTCTTTTTTGACGATTTTGTCCGAAAAACTTTTTAAATCAATTTCGATCATGTTTTTAACTTGAATATCATTATCGAGAGAATGTTTTACAAGTTTTCCGATAATCGTATGTGCTTCTTTGAAAGCAACGCCCTTATCAACGAGATAATAAGCTAAATCAGTCGCATACAATGATTCATCTTCCAATTGAGCTTCGATTTTATTTTTATTGAACTTAAGCGTTTCAAAAAGCCCTTTGAGGACTTTTAATTCACTCGAAACAATTTCAAAAGAGCTAAACAACGGCTCTTTATCAAGCTGCATATCTCGATTGTACGTCAAGGGTAAGCCCTTCATCATGGTGAGGACGCTGACTAAATTGCCGTTCAGCCGTCCGGCGTAGCCCCGAATCAATTCCAAAACATCCGCATTCTTCTTTTGAGGCATAAGCGAACTGCCCGTACAAAACGCGTCGTCAATTTCAATAAAATCAAATTCTTTTGTGGACCAAATGATCATGTCTTCGGCCATTCGCGACAAATGCATACCGATAAGGGCCAAGGCATTTAAAATTTCAATAATAAAATCTCGGTCGCTCACCGAATCGAGGGAATTTAAAGTCGCTTCAATTTGAAATCCTTCCACGGTTACACTGTATGCTGACGTTTTAATTGGTGTTCCGGCAAGCGCTCCTGCGCCAAAATTAAGCTTTATCGAGTTGTCGATGCCGCTTAAGCGTTTCGAGTCGCGAGTGAGCATGGCTGTGTAAGCGCCAAAATAATCTTTCAAATAAACAGGCTGCGCGTGCTGTAAATGTGTAAAGCCGGGGAGAATTAAATTTTTATTTTTGGCTGCTAATTGATTCAGAGCGGCCGACAAATCCTCGAGCGCTTGCAATATTGCTGTGATTTCCATTTTTGAATAAATTTTTGCCGCCAAAGCCACCTGATCGTTTCGCGAGCGGGCCGTATGAAGTTTTTGGATCAAGTCGCCAACTTTTTTTTCAAGCTGATTTTGAATATTGGTGTGAATGTCTTCGCTTGCGATGTCGAACTTAAAAGAGTTTTGAATGCTTTTAAGGCCGTCGTGCAGCTTTTTAGCCTCAGCGGCCGTCAGATAACCGCTCTTTTTCAAAATCGCGACATGGGCTATCGAACCGATAATGTCAGCTCCGACCAATTTATAGTCAAAGTGAATCGACTTGGTGAATTCTTCCACCAAAGGATCTGTCTTTTTGCTAAACCGCCCGCCCCATAGTTTGCTCATAGTGTCCTCTGATTAGTAAGGTAATCCAAATATTTTTATAAACCCTTCAGCAAGTTTTTGATCAAAAACATCTTTTTTGCCGTACGTTGCCAGCTCTTCTTTGTAAAGAGAATATTTGGATTTTCGTCCCGCGACCGTGCAGTTTCCTTTATAAAGTTTAAGGCGAATGGTTCCCGTTACGCGTTCCTGCGTTTTATTAATGTACGCATCGAGCTGCTTCTTTAAAGGCGTTTCCCAAAGCCCGAAATAAATTAAATCCGCGTATTTTAAGGCAACGCCTTGTTTAAAGTGAAATGTTTCTCGGTCCAAAACCATGGCCTCGAGTTCTTGATGAGCCGTGTGTAAAATCACGCCGCCCGGCGCCTCATAAATTTCTCGTGATTTAATTCCAACAAGGCGATTTTCAACCATGTCCATTCGGCCGATTCCGTTTTTGCCGCCTATACCATTGAGCTTGTGAATTAAATTCACCGAATCGTAGGCAGTTCCGTTAATTTTTTTTGGAATTCCTTTTTCAAAATCAATCGTGACATAGGTCGGTTTATTTGGCGCTTTCAAAGGACTTATTGTCATTTGATAAACATCTTCCGGCGGCTCGACCCACGGGTCTTCCAAAATGCCGCATTCAATACTCATGCCGTAAACATTTTTATCAATCGAATATGGACTTTTTTTGGTGACATTAATAGAAATTTTATTTTCCGCCAAATAATCGAGCTCTTCATCACGTGTTTTAAATTCCCAAATGCGCACGGGCGCGATGCATTCTAATTTTGGGTCTAAAATTTTTGCCGTCACTTCAAAGCGCACTTGATCGTTGCCTTTTCCCGTACAGCCGTGGGCAAT
>CAZBRU010000033.1:6812-8496 GCA_964494585.1 uncultured Planctomycetales bacterium | reverse complement strand
CCGTCACTTCAAAGCGCACTTGATCGTTGCCTTTTCCCGTACAGCCGTGGGCAATCGCGGTTGCGTTTTCTTTATGCGCGATGTTGACTTGATATTTGGCGATAATCGGCCGTGAAAGCGATGTCGCCATCAAATATTTATTTTCATAAACCGCGCCCGCTTTTAAAGCGGGAAAAACATATTGTTCGACGAATTCTTTTTTTAAGTTGAGTAAATAAACCTTGGACGCTCCGGTTTTAAGCGCGCGTTTTTTGATTTCGGCGAAATTTTCCTGCTGTCCGACATCGCCGATCATGGCAATGACGTCATAACCCTTGCCTTTTAACCAAGGAATGCAGCACGATGTGTCTAATCCGCCGGAATAAGCTAAGACAATTTTTTTCATTTATTTTCTCCTAATAAAAATATCAAAATCGCTTTTTGAACATGCAATCGATTTTCCGCTTGGTCGAAGATGATAGAATGCTTTCCGTCAATAATTTCTTCAGTAACCTCTTGCCCGCGGTGTGCCGGCAGGCAATGCATGAAAATATAATTTTTGTTAGCTTTCGACGCAAGCTCCGCATCAATTTGAAATCCTTTAAAATCTTTAAGTCGTTTTTTTGTTTCCGCTTCCTGCCCCATGCTCACCCATGTGTCGGTATAAATGACATCGGCGCCGTTGACGGCATCCCGCGGAGACGTTTTAATTTCAATTTTTACGCCCGACTGTTTTGCGAAGTTTTTTGCGGTTTTGATAATGTTATTTGCCATGGCATATTTTTTTGGCGTCGCGATATTCATGTTTAAACCCATTTTCGCGCAGCCTAAAACAAGTGAATTCGAAACATTGTTTCCGTCGCCGATGTAAGCAACCGTGATCCCTTTTAATTTTCCAAATTTTTCCTGAATTGAGAAAATATCCGTCAAGGCCTGACACGGATGCTCGAGGTCACATAAACCGTTGATGACCGGAATCGAAGAATATTTTGCCAAATCAACGACATCTTTATGCGAAAAAACGCGTGCCACGACGGCGCTCAAATAACGGGAAAGCGTTTGGGCCACGTCCGACGTTGTCTCGCGTTTTCCCAAATTGATTTCTTCCGGCCCTAAATAAATGCACTTGCCGCCAAGTTCGTAAACGCCTACTTCAAAAGAAACCCGCGTGCGGTTGGACGGTTTTTGAAACACCAGGCCGACGGATTTTCCCTTGAGGTGTTCGGTGACTTTTCCTTTATTCTTTTTAAGTTCCGCGGTAACTGAAAAAAGATTTTCAATTTCGTTGCTTGTAAGATCGCCGATACCTAAAAGATCGCGTTTCATTGCGCAGCCTTTCCTAAAACTTTGTCCAAAATATAAAATGTGCTATTAATCTGTTTCTTTGTAACATTCAAAGCCGGCATAAGGCGAAGCACTTTGCCTTGAGTGCAATTGATAATCAAGCCCTGATTAAAACATTCCTCAAAAATTTTCTTTCCTTCGATATTAAGTTCGATTCCCATCATAAGCCCAAGGCCGCGCACGTCAACGATGTAGTTATGTTTCTTTTTAAGTGCGTTCGCTTTTTCAAACATGTACGCGCTCATCAGTTTCGTATTTTTAAGCATTTTATATTTTTTGATGGCTTCAAATGTTCCAAGCGAGGCCTTGCAAATCAAAGGGCTGCCACCGAACGTTGTGGCATGCATGCCGGGCTTAAAGG
>CAZBRU010000033.1:5040-6712 GCA_964494585.1 uncultured Planctomycetales bacterium | reverse complement strand
TTGCAAATCAAAGGGCTGCCACCGAACGTTGTGGCATGCATGCCGGGCTTAAAGGTATCTGAAATTTCTTTTTTGACAACTAAGGCGCCAATCGGTAAACCGCCGCCTAAAGATTTCGCGAGGACCATCAGATCGGGCACCACGCCATATGTTTTAAATCCAAACATTTCTCCCGTGCGGCCCATGCCGGTTTGAACCTCATCGAAAATAAGAAGGATATTTCTTTCATCACAAATTTTTCGAATTTCTTTCACGTACTGCGGCTTCGCGACATTGATTCCGCCCTCGCCTTGAACTAATTCGAGCATAATCGCGACAGTTGTTTCGTTAATTGTCGATTTTAAAATTTCAATGTCATTAAAGGAAATCGTTTTAAATCCACCCAAAAGCGGGGAAAAACCTTCTTGATATTTTTTCTGTCCCGTCGCCGAAAGCGCGCCGAGTGTCCGGCCGTGAAAAGAATTATGAAATGTGATAATTTCGTGACGAACACCTTTTCCGTACGCACGGGCAAATTTTATCGCGGCTTCACAGCCTTCCGCGCCGCTATTACAGAAAAAAACTTTTCCCGGAAATGAGTTGTAAATGATTTCTTTTGCAAGCTTCACCTGTTGCGGATGATAAAGATTGTTTGGAATGTGAATCAATTTTCCGATTTGGTCGCGTACGGCCGACACGACTTTTGGATGACAATGTCCGACATTGCTCACGCCCCAGCCGGGGAAAAAATCTAAATATTTTTTCCCATCAACGTCAGTAAGCGTCATTCCTTTGCCTTTGACAAAGATGCCGGGAATACGCGTGTAAGTCGAGAGAATATAGTCGTCGTAACCTTGCAATATTTCTTGTTTTGTCATGAGTTTAGAATTTGCGTTCCGATGCCGAGATCGGTAAAAATCTCAAGTAAAAGCGCGTGCTGAATCCGCGCATCGATGATGTGCGCTTTTTTAACGCCGCCCCGAATCGCTTCAACGCAAGAATTCACCTTTGGAATCATGCCGCCGTTGATAAGCCCTTCTTTGGTCAATTTATCAATTTCAGAAACCGTAAGAGTTGAAAATAAACTTTTTGGGTCTTCCGGGTTTCGCATGACGCCTTGAACATTTGTAAGAACAAGCAATTTTTCCGCTTTCATGGATGTGGCAATCGCGCTTGCGACTTCATCGGCGTTCACGTTATGCGGCTGTTTTTCAACGCTCACGCCCATCGGTGACATGACGGTGATTTTTCCCTGCTTTAAATGTTCTTCAATAGCTTCCTGGTCGACATTTGTGATGGTGCCGACAAATCCCAAATCGCGCATGGCTTTCTTTTTTTCAACGTGAATAATATTTTCTTCGCCCTTTAATCCCGTGACGTCCCCGTGAAGATTTTTGACTTCTTCGACGATTTGCTTATTTAATTTATCGAGTTCCTGCGAAACAATTTCGAGCGTATGTTTATCCGTTACGCGAATACCGTCATGAAATTCGGATTTTATCCCAAGTTCTTTAAGCCGTGAACTGATATGCGGCCCGCCGTCCTTCACGAGAATCGTGCGGATGCCGACGTAACTTAAAAAAACAATATCCTCTAAAACGTATTTTCGAATCACGTCATTTTCTAAAATGCTTCCGCCGTATTTGATGACAAAAATTTTCCGGCGAAACGCGTGAATATACGGAAGCGCTTC
>CAZBRU010000033.1:0-4940 GCA_964494585.1 uncultured Planctomycetales bacterium | reverse complement strand
TTGGGATTGCTTCCAAACGCCGCTGTTTTAAATAAAACTGAATTCGCAATCGCTAAACCGGTGTTTTTGGCGATTTTTTCATTTTGTGCGCCTAAAACGTTTATCTCGATAAATTTGGTTGCGCCTTCGCCATCTAAAACAATTTTTTTGGCTAACTCTAAACAAATAAAATTTAAAGCTTCTTGAAATTTTTTAAAATCTTTTCCATCGCTGGTAATCAGCTTATTTCCCGCAAGGCCGCTTGCCATAACCGTGACCATGTCATTTGTGCTCATACAGCCATCAACGGAAATGCTGTTAAACGATTGTTCGTTTGCCACTTTTAAAGCTTTTTTAAGCATCGGCGCGCTTATGGCAACATCGGTTGTGAGAAACCCAAGCATCGTCGCCATGTTAGGCGCAATCATTCCTGAACCTTTGGCAATTCCGCCCAAGCTGACTTTGTGCCCGTTTAAATTGATTTCAACGCAAATTTCTTTTACCTTTAGATCTGTTGTCAAAATTGCTTTTGCCGCTAAATGTGAACCGTTTTTGGCTAACCCTTTGACTAAATTCTTCGCGGCGCCTTTAATCTTGTTATAGGGTAAAGGTTTTCCTATGATTCCCGTCGAAGCGACCAAAACTTTTTTGGGCCGAATATTCAAAAGCCGGCCGATGAGTTCTGCTGATTTTTTCGCGTAAAGAAGCCCGAAATCCCCGGTAAAACAGTTTGCGTTTCCGCTATTCACGATCACAGCTTGCGCTTGATGATTTTTGATATGGTTTTGCGTGACAATAAGCGGCGCCGCCTTGATGGAATTTTTTGTAAAAACTCCGGCCGCAACACACGGCACGTCGCAAGCAATCAGGGCCAAGTCAAGCTTGCCGGATTTCTTGATTCCAGACCAGAGGCCGTTCGCCTTAAAACCCTTTGCCGCGGTGATGCCGCCTTTTATGATTTTCATAAAAGCCCTGCCGTTTCTTCAAACCCGTACATAATATTCATATTTTGAACAGCCTGCCCCGCGGCGCCTTTAACGAGATTATCAAAGGCGGTGATAATCACAAGTAAATTCTTTTCTTCGTCGAGATTTAGCGCAATATCGCAGAAATTGGTATTGGCCACATGCTTGATTTCAGGCTGCGCGCCAGGTTTTAAAATTCGCACGAAGGGTTCGGTTTTATAAAATTTGTTATAGATTGAATAAATTTCATCGAGCTTGATTTTTTCTTTTATTTGAACATAAATCGTTTCAAGAATCCCTTGATTAATAGGCAAAAGATGCGGAATAAATGTCACGCTGACATTGGATTTTGCAACCTTTGAAAGCTGCGCGTCAATTTCCGGCGTATGTTGATGATTTAAAACTTTGTACGCTTTGAAATTTTCGTTCACTTCCCCGAAAAGAAAAGAAGCCGCGACTTTTCGTCCGGCTCCCGTGACTCCTGATTTGGCATCGATAATGATGGAAGAAATCGAATGTGTTTTCGATGCAACCATGGGCGCCAAGGACAGAATTGCGCCCGTCGGATAGCAGCCGGGATTAGCAATCAACTGTGCATTTTTTATTTCTTTTCGATAAAGTTCAGGCAAGCCGTAAACAGCTTTCTTAAGGTTGGCTTTATCTTTGTGATCTTTTTCGTACCACTTTTTGAAAGTTTCAGCGTCGTCGTGGCGATAGTCCGCGCTTAAATCAATCACTTTCTTTTTAGCTTTTAGTAAATCAGGCGCGATATCCATCGCAGCTGTGTGCGGAACAGCCAAAAAGAGGAGATCAGAAGATTCAATGGCATCTTTTGAATTGTATTTAACGCAATTTAAAGACGTTTGACCTTTAAGAGCTGGAAAAATGTCTTCAACTTTGCCTTCAGTATTGTTGGCGCTGGCGTAAGTTATGCGAACATTGGGATGTTTTAAGAGAAGCTTTAAAAGGTATTCTCCCGAATATCCGCTTATGCCGACAATGCCAACCTTAATTAATTTTTCATTCATTTTTTGAGTATTCATTAGTTGTAAGTCCTTATTTGGGAAACAATTATCATAAAATAAAAAACCTATCTCGTCAACGCTTTTGTCGAGGAGATAGGTGTTTTATTTGTTACTTTTTTGATTAATTTTTACCGTTTAACCCACTGGAATTTCCTTCGTGCACCTTTCTGCCCCGGTTTTTTACGCTCTTTCATCCTGGGGTCGCGTCTTAAGCAATCGTTTTTCTTAAGCGCGGATTTATTTTCTCCGTCACTTAAAGCAAGAGCGCGAGAAAGGCCTAAGCGAAAAGCTCCGGCTTGGCCCGTGGTGCCGCCGCCGTTGACTTTGGCGTCAATATTGAATTTTCCGAAGGTGTGAGTCAGGTGAAGCGGTTCAAGCGCAATAATCCGATCGGTTTCCCGAGGGAAATATTTTTCAAAAGCAGAACTATTAACGACGATTTGACCTGTTCCGGGCGTCATATTGATGCGAGCCACGGCGGTTTTTCGTCGTCCAGTTGCGCAATATTTGACTAATTCGACCATGTTTTTAAACCTCGAGTGTTACAGGTTTTTGAGCCAGATGCGGATGTTTATCGCCTGCATAGACACGCAGTTTTTTGCGTATGGTGTCGCCAAGCGGCCCTTCAGAAATCATGCGATTAACAGCTAATGTTAATACTCGTTCAGGACTTTTGGCAAGCATTTCTTCCAAAGAAACTGTTCGTTGTCCTGACGGATAACCGGAATAGCGATGGTATTTTTTTTGGCTTAATTTCCGTCCTGTAACACGAATCTTGTCCGCGTTGATGATAACGACCATGTCGCCGCAATCCATGTGAGGCGTGTAAAGGACTTTGTGTTTGCCGCGCAGAATTGCCGCAACCTTAGCGGCAACGCGCCCTAAAATCTTATCTTTAGCGTCGATAAGATAGCAGTCCTGCGTTAGCTCGGCGATTTTTGGAATATATGTTTTATTTTGTTTCATCATAATCAAAATTTTAAAATTATTTAAATGAGCCAAAAGTATAACATTTTAGGTTGAATTGTCAATATTTTACTTTTAAAAGACATAAACCTTTAGCGGGCGCGGTTGTTCCGGCCAAAATGCGATTTTTTTTAAGTAAAATATGTTTGATACTCCCTTTTTTGAAGCGGCCCCTTCCGATTTCTAAAAGAGTTCCTACGATGTTTCGAACCATCTTATAAAGGAATCCATCCGCCTCAATATCAAAATAAATAAAATCGCCTTTGCGTGTGACGGAAAAAATTTTTATAGTGCGAACCGCGTTTTTTTCTTTGTGTTCGGAATCGCTTGCCTGGAATGATTTAAAGTTCTTTCGCCCAAGAAGGTTCTTGGCTTCACGTTTCATTAATTTGAGATTAAGCGGATAAGGATAGTGGTAGCAAAAATTTTTTAATTGCGCAGATTTTACAACACGAGTGAAAAGAGTATAGCGGTATGTTTTACTTTTTACGCTGTACTGCGCGTGAAAATTTTTTGAAGCTTCTTCTGTGCTAACAATGGCAATGTCATCCGCAAGATTAGCGTTGAGGGCGTTTAAAACTTTGTTAACCGGCAGCGTAGAATCGGTTTTAAAATTTGCAACCTGCCCTAAGGCGTGAACGCCTCTATCGGTTCGCCCAGAAGCGATGAGATGAATATTTTTCTGAAAGATTTTTTTTAAAGCTTTTTCAATTTCGCCTTGAATCGTGCGTTTATTCTTTTGAATTTGCCAGCCAAAGAAATATGTTCCATCATATTCAATTGTTAGTTTTATATTTTTCATAAGCTTTCAGCTTGCAGCTGTTAGCTTATAGCTAAAAGCATTTGCTGATAGCTGTAAGCTGGGAGCTGAAAGCTATTTGATTAATTCTTCGGCGATTTGGACGGCGTTAAGGGCTGCGCCTTTTCGAAGATTATCGGCAACAACCCAGAGCCAGAATCCATTTTTAACAAACGGATCTCGACGGACGCGGCCGACAAAAACATCGTCCTTGCCTTCGCAGTCTTTGGGCATGGGATAGACTTTGTTTTTAGGGTCGTCCATGAGGCAGACGCCGGGCGCCTTCGAAAGAAGTTTCTTGATTTGATCAGCTGATATCGGCTTTTTAGTTTCAATATAAACCGCTTCCGAATGGCCGGTTTTAACAGAAACTCGGACCGTTGTCGCGGAAATTTTTATTTTTTCATCATGAAGAATTTTATGGGTTTCGTTAACCATTTTCCATTCCTCAGTTGTGTAATCATCTTCTGAAAAACTTCCGATATGCGGAAAAAGATTAAAGGCAACGCGCTGATCCATGCTTTGCTGAATTCCGTCGTTCGAATTATTGGCCCACGCGCGGTATTCACTTTCGGCCTGCACAATTCCGCCCCGCCCGCTTCCTGAAACAGCTTGATATGTTGAGACGATAATTCTTTTTAAGCCCACTTTTTTATGAATGGGAGCGAGTGCCACAACCATTTGAATTGTTGAGCAATTGGGATTAGCGATAATGCCTTTATGTTTTTTTACCCCGTTAGAAATATCTTTGGAACGGGAACGAAACCAATTTCTAACGGGGTAAACATCTTTCGCGTTGGCTTCGGGAACGACTAAAGGAACGTCTTTTTTCATGCGAAAATCCGCGCCGTTATCGATAATAACTGCGCCGGCTTTAATCGCAGTTGGCGCATAAGTGACAGCCGCGCCTTTGTCGCCTTCAGTTCCGGCAAAAAGCGCGATGTCGATTCCTTTAAAAGAATTTTCGTTTAACGCCTCGACTTGATATTTAACGCCGTCGACGGTAACTTCTCGGCTGCTTCGCGCGAAAACTTTTAAAGTGTTGATCGGAAAATTTCTTTGGCGAAGGATGCGCAGCATTTCTTCTCCGACTGCACCCACTCCGACAACAGCTACGTTATATGTTTTCATTTTCATTTTTTATAAATTTTGAACAACTAAATCTCCGACTTCAGTCGTTGAATAGCCCATTTTCCCGGCGGCTAA
>CAZBRU010000032.1:0-10912 GCA_964494585.1 uncultured Planctomycetales bacterium | reverse complement strand
CAATACTCCTACACCTACGACCCCGCGGGCAACCGCCTCACCATGACCGCACCCAACGGCATTCACAATTATACATACAATAATATTTACGAGCTTACGAATGTCACCGGCGCCCAGGTTCACAACTTTGTTTACGATAAACTCGGCAACCGCACGCTTGCGGACACAATCAATTACACCGCGAATAATTTAAATCAGTATACGCAAGTCAGCGTCAATCCCTACAAATACGATGGCAACGGCAACTTCATCGATGACAATCACGCGACTTATGCCTACGACGCCGAAAACCGCATGACTGTTTCGACCAATCAGCCGTATACAACTTATCAATACGATGGCTTGGGGCGAAGAATCTTAAAGAATATTGATAACGACCGCTTAACGTATTACGTCTACGATGGCGACAGAATTATCGAGGAACGTTACGACAATGGCAGTTTAGCGGCGAGTTATGTTTATGGTGACGGGATTGATGAAGTTTTAACAATGAACCGCAACAACCAAACCTTTTATTACTTCATGGATGGATTAGGAAGCGTGACTGACATTGCTAACGAGAATGGGGAAGTGGTGGAGAATTATACTTATGACGTTTACGGCGCACCGAATCATACTTCCTCAATCGGCAATCCTTACATGTTTACCGGAAGACAATACGACGATGAGAGCGGGTTGTATTATTACCGTCGTAGATACTATGAACCTATTATAGGGAGGTTTTTATCCAGAGACCCGCTTAGTTCGAGGTTAAATTTAACCTTATCTCCCAATGCTTTCCAAAGGCCTCTTTTAAAAGCTATCAATGAGGCAAATCCTTATCTTTACACCGGAAACAATCCTTTTAATCGCATAGATCCATTCGGGTTATGGTATGTGGATCTTAATGTATCGGGGGGATGGTGGGGAGGTGTTACAGCCGGGATAATAGTTGATTCGCAAGGAATCTATGGTTATGGTGGCGGTGGTTTTGTCACTCCCGGAGCTGGCGTTTCTTTGACGCGGTCACCTCAGGATGTGAGCTCCGGATGGAATGTTGGCGGCCAAATAACAATTGGGATTGCCGGTCAATACGGCTACAGTTATAAGGATAAAAGTGATTTTTGGGAGGCAGGAGCCGGTTGGCTACCAGGGGCCTCGGTTACATGGTATTACGTTAGCAATCCATGGAAATGGCCATGGAAGGCCAAGGAAAAATCATGCGGAGAAGGAGATAAAAAATGATCAACCTGTTCGGGAACATTTTTTTTATAATTTTAGGTCTTTGCTCTGCTATTTTTCATAAGCAGCTAGCTCTTTTAACTGCAAAATGGCAAGATAAGCTTTTTCATATTAAATATGATCAGTTAACAATCAAATGGGTCGGAATTAGCTTTCTTGTTATGGGAATAATATTTATTGGATTAGGGATACTTGGTTTTCTCGGAATCTTAAAATAAAAATCCTTGCCATTCTCTGACCTTTCCTGCGTAAAAAATGGTGTCGAAAAAATGGTGTCAGATCTCAATAAAGCATTGACATTAAACAGGATATCGCATAAATCGGAATTATTACTTAACGCATTTATTCACAATAAATTAATGTCATACATTCATCTATGAATGTTTGACATAATGTTTGACATGTGGTATCCTTTTAAACAAGAAGAGCGAAAGGAGACAGCCCATGGTTTCCATTAATATCCGAGAATTGACGCATCATTTTTCAAGATACATAAAAAAGGTCAAAAAGGGCGAGCGTATCACGCTTTTAGAGCGCAATATCCCCATTGCTGATATCACGCCTCACAACCAAAATATAACTTCTCCGGGATGGAAGCGCTCCATCAAAAAGATACAACTTAAAGGCGAAGCCATAAGCGAAACGGTTTCTAAACTTAGGCGGGAGGAAACCAGGTGAAGGCGTTTATCGACACCTCATCTTTGGTTAAAAAATACATAGCTGAAGCAGGATCGAATGAGCTGGATGATTTTTTGGGCAAGGTTTCGGAAATTACGGTTTCTCCCACCTGTTGGCTTGAACTTAACTCTACTATTGCGCGGCGCTTAAAAGAAAAAACTTTGACTTCAACTCAAGCCCATTGGCTTAAAACGGAGGCACGGAAGGATTTCGATTATTTTCGGCAAGTCCTCTGGAATGAAAACCTTGAGCAAAAAGCCGTTGAGCTTATCCAAAAGCACCACCTTAAAACCCTCGACAGTTTGCAGCTTGCTTCCGCGTTTATTTCAAAATGCGATGTTTTTGTCGCCTCCGATAGAAAACTATTAAATGCCGCCAAAAAAATATTGACTGATGTCGAAGCCATCTAGTTTCTTTATTAAGAATATTTTCCAAGCGTTTTTAATTGGAATCATTATAACCTCTTGTGCCTTTGCCGAAGACACAATCGCCTATTCTCATCTTGGTTCTGACGGTTACTGGCAGATTTGGACGATGGCGCCGGACGGGACAAATCAAAAGCAGGTGACAAATTCTCCGCAGGATAAGCGCGAGCCGGCGTGGTCCAGAGGCGGCGAGCGCGTTGCTTTTCGAAATACCAACGGCCAGCTTTTTGTTGCCGGCAGCGACGGAAAAAATGAAACCGAAATTCTTTCCGGCTTTAAAAATATCAGCAATCCATTTTTTTCAAGCCAACACGATGAAATCCTTTTTGTCCGTTTTGACCCGCGCATGCAGGATGTAAGCTCTATTTGGAAATCCGATATCGGCGGCAAAGACGCGAAAATCCTTATGCAGGCCACGCGCCGCCAATACCAGCCGGCACTTTCGTTTGACGGTGACAAAATCGCTTTTGTCAAAGCCGATACCAAACGCGAACATCATATTTGGCTCATGGATACGGACGGGAAAAATTCCCTTCAACTGACGGCTGGCGCTTTTTTTGATGTTTTTCCCGCGTTTTCTCCCGATAATAAAACCATTGCCTTTTCCTCCAACCGCGAAGATAATAACTACGAAATTTACACGGTTGACATCAAAACAAAGAATTTAAAACGTTTAACTCGCGACCCGGCGTTTGATTCGCGGCCGTGTTTTTCGCCGGATGGAAGCAAGATTATTTTTACATCAAGCCGCGGCGGCCAGCAGGAAATTTGGGTGATGAATACCGATGGGACAAGCCCCGCAGAGCTTACAAAAGGCGGGAATGGTGTTGAATCCATTGAGCCGGCGTGGGGAAATTTTTCAAATACAAAGGAGCCGTCGAAATGAAAAAACTTTTTTTGTTTGTGAGTTTTATCGTTGTGTTAAGTTTACAGCAGGGATTTGCTCAAACGATTGTTCAAGAGGCCATTCAACCCAAGGTTCAGCTTAAAGCCGAGCTCGTGAAAGAAAAAGCCGACAATGCCGGCACGGATGTTTCAAATATTTACACAATCGTTGTGAAGAATGAGGGCGCCGCTTTAGCGGCGCCCTATGCGGTTGTTTATTCTTTAGATGGGCAAGTATTTGAAGCCTTTCGAAACCAACCCCTGCCGTTTTCCTTTAAAAGAAATTTTAAAGGCCAGACGCCTGGCCGTCATGAGTTAAAGATTTTTCTCGAAGGACAGAATGATGTGATTTTAGGAAGCGAAACTTTCTATATCAATGTTGTCACGGGAGAAAGGCCTTGAGGGATTTTGCCTTTCGATTTATTTTTGTTCTTATTCTTGCGGGCTGCGCCGGCTCATCTTCAAAACCAGCTTCCGTTATCCTGCCGCCTTCAAATGTTCAGCATGTCACCTCTGATTTGGCTAAAACCTCTTTAACCTTGAAAGATGAAATCATGGCGACGGACATTTCTTTTGATGCGAAAACCGGAGAAATTAAATATACACTTCCGGACGATGCCTTGGTGCGGATTCGTATCGGCATTAAAGACGGCGGGCCGATGCTCTTGACGTTTTTAGATTGGGAACCGCGCCCAAAGGGAGCGCACGTGGAAGTTTGGGATAAAAAAGATGCGTCGGGGCAAATTACAATCGGCGAGCGCAAGGATTTGCTTTTGATTTTAACATGCCTGCCTGCCGGCCAGGCAGGTATGCCTAAAACGGGGGCGAGCCTTCAAAAATCTCCGGATTTTACCGTTGAATTTCCGACGGTACAGAAAAATTCAAACGGCCAAATTGTTTTAAACAAAATTTCTCCTGTCCGCGTGAGTTTAAGTGAAGAAGATAAGAAGCGCCTAACCGAATCAAAATATGAAATTATGTTCTTTATCGATTACACTTTTCTTTTTGAAGACGAAGACGGCACGAGCCCTTTTACGTATCAATTTAACACGCAGGGCATTAATGACGGCGAGCACGTTTTAACCGTGAATATCATCGGTTATCAAGGCGATATCGGGACAAAAAGTGCCAAAATCCTTATTCAAAAATGAGTTTAACTTTTAAAAAACTGTTTCAACGACTTGTGATATGGGGCGCGGCAGCTTACATATGTTCTGCCGTATACTGCGCCGCCGCGCCCACTCTTCCCAAAGCCCCGTTTATCGCGCCGCAGGTTGCCAAGGAATGGTTGAACCAGGGGAAAGGCATCACATTTGTCGATGTCCGCGCTTCAAAAGAATACTCGGCAGGGCATATCGCGGACGCGGTCAATTTGCCTTACGATCAAGTTGAAAAGCACACGAATGAATTTAATAAAAGTTATCCGCTCATTTTTTATTGCACGTATTCAGCGTGGCGGGCTCCGTACGCGGCTAATACACTGGCGGACTTAGGATGCAAAAATGTTTATGTTTTAGAAGGCGGAATTTCGGCATGGCGCGCCGGCGGGCAGACGATTTATGCCATTGATTCAAACCAGCCGGCCAATGTTATTCCTTATCCGGTGATTCCCTACGAAGGGCTTTCTAAAACCCTCAAACATCCGCGCGGCACGGTTTACAAAAAGAAATTAAACTTCACTCTGGAAGAATTGAGCCACTATGACGGTCAGGACGGGCGTCCGGCGTATGCCGCGGTCAACGGCGTGATTTATGACTTAACCCAAAGCCGTTTGTGGCGCGGCGGGGTGCACGACCCAAGCCATGGCATGGCGACGGCGGGTCGCGATTTGACCGAGGTCATCAAAAAATCACCGCATGGGACGAAGACCCTTAAAAACTTCCCTGTTGTCGGTAAACTTATCGTTAAAAAATAAATTCCCTTGTCATTTAAAAAAAATCATTGTATACTTTTGGCGTTTACCCGGATTTTGCAGTAGCAAAATCCGCCCGTAGGGCCGACTGATTCAATCCCTAAATCAAACTGTGATTTAGGGATTGAATCAAGCTGTCGGGGTACTCCAAAATTTTGTATTAGAAATGCTTTAATGCAAAATTGTGGAGTAAAGGATTTTTTAAAAAATGCCCAGACCTCTTAGAGAATCAAGACACAATTTCCGCATCAAAGAAAATGCTCCTATCTCGTGGCATGTCAATGAGCAGAGCATAACTAACCCGGCGACTGTTATTAACATCAGCGATTCCGGGCTAATGCTCAAAATGGATGCCGCTTCCGGTCAAAACATTAATAAAGACGGTGTCATTATGATGGAGGCCTCTATGCCTTTTGTTCCTTCCATGGGCCGGGTGGTCTGGTCGAAGAAAAAAGGATTTATTGAAAACAGCTTTTTGTGCGGCATTGAATTTGTGGAACCGGCGCAAAATGTGCTCGCGAATCTGCGCGAACGCATTGATTCTAAGATTGTCAAACTCGAAAGCGCCGAACGCGTAAAAAATATTGCCGGCGGGATTCTTTTCGCGGGAATGGTTGTCTTAATGGGAATCGCGCTTTCTGAGCAATCGGCTATTCGCCAAGGTTTTGAGAATTCATCCCAGATGGCTTTAGGCGCTCTCTCAAGCGAGTCCTCTCTCTACGTTAAGGTTTCCAAGAATTTAGTCGAAACCAAAAAAAATCTTTCCGATACTCAAAGCCTGCTTGCGCAGGCACAAACTGAAAACGACGCTCTCAAAAACCAGGTGACGGGTTATTCACAAAGCCAAGTTGAATTGCAAAATCAAATCGCCGCTTTGCAGGGGCAGAATGACCATCTTTCGAGAGAAGTTGAAAGCTTAAGCCTAAGGCTTAAGCCATTTGAAGGCGAGCTTGCTTCAACGCCGGAAGCTAAAATGGCTGAAAAACTTGTGCGCAACCGTCTTCACCAAATCAAATCAACAATGCATAATTTAAATGCTAAAGCCCATGCGGCATTGGTCGTTGCTTTTAAAGAAAAAGACCGCGCGGCCTTAGAAAAAGGCAATCAAGGATTCCTTACCAAAAACGGTCAAAACGCTTCTTCTGCATCTGTCCCTTCCGAAAAAAAGATTAAAATTGACGTCTCCATTTTTTAAAAATTCGCATGCAGTTAAGAATTAAGGTTATTCCTCATGCCCGCCGTAATGCCATTGAAAAACAAGATGACCTTTGGAAGGTTTATTTGACAGCCCCGGCCATCGAAGGCAAAGCCAATACCGCGCTGATTTCTTTTTTGGCCGAGCATTTTGACGTTGCCAAAAACCGTATTCAAATCACAAAAGGATTGAAATCAAGGCATAAAACAATTATGATGATTGGAATTTAACGGGAGGATGTTTTATGTTAGAAGAACGCATTACTCAAGATTATATAGGCGCCATGAAAAGTAAAGACGCGGTCAAATCTTCAACCCTTAGCTTTTTACGTTCACAGTTAAAGTATGTTATGATTGAAAAGCGCGCCGAAAAGCTTTCTGATGAGGACGTTGTTGTTGTGATTAAGAAGCAGGTTAAGCAGCGGCAGGACTCCATCAGCCAGTTTGAAAAAGGCGGCCGAATGGATTTGGTCGATAAGGAAAAGCATGAACTTGAGATTTTAAGGAGTTATTTGCCGCAGGAAATGTCCTCGGAAGAATTAAAGGGTATCGTTGATAAAGCCATCAAAGAGTCCGGCGCGGCATCCGTAAAAGATATGGGAAAAGTGATGAAAGTTCTTTTGACGCAAGTCGCGGGCAAGGCTGATAACGCGGCGGTCAGCAATTTAGTCAAAGAACAGCTTTCGAAATTGTAGGATTTATCTATGGCTAAAAAACTTAAAACAAAAAAAACTCTTGGGCTCATTGCCCTTCTTATCTTTGTTGCGATGGGTATTTTCTCCCTTTCGCTGTCGGATAAATACACTGTTCCCATTCTCATGTACCACAGCATCACTGTCAGCGAAAAGCTCATGAATAATGTGGTCAGCCCCAAGAGTTTTGAATACCAAATGGGCTTTTTAAAGCGGCATCATTATCATGTGATTGGTTTAGATGAATTGGTTGAGGCGACGGAAACGCACAAATCTCTTCCTCATAATACTGCCGTCATTACATTTGACGACGGATACATCGATAACTACACGAACGCTTTTCCAATTTTAAAAAAATATAATTTTCCGGCGACTATTTTTGTTATTACCGAGGCCGTTGATGAGAATGGGTATTTAACATGGAAGCAAATACGGGAAATGGAAAAATTCAAAATTAAATTTGAAAGCCACACATGCAATCACGTGTATTTGCCCGGCACGTCGCTTAAGATTCAACAGCATGAAATTGAACAAAGCAAGAAAACTCTCGAAGAAAAGCTAGGTCATCCTATTCATTTCTTGGCGTATCCAAGCGGCGGGTTTACCGATAAAATAGTAGAGATCTTAAAGAGCGCCGGCTACAAGGCCGCCTGCACGACCAATCGCGGTTATAACCGTTTTAATCAAGATTTGTATGAGCTCAGACGCATTCGTTTTAATGACGATGATAATATTTTTGATATACCGTTATGGGCTAAGCTTTCGGGGTATTACAATCTCTTCCGCACTTTGAAAAAACCGTTTTAAAGATGAGCGTAAATTCCAGCAAATCATCTTTACCTCACAAATATTTTTTAGACTCCCAAAATCGTTTCGTCATTCAAAATTATAATCACGCCAAGCTTTTTACAAATTTTTTTCCAGGGATTGCCGGCCTTTGGGGCATTCCGATGTGGGTTTTTTATGTCAACCGCGGCCAGGGCGTCGCAAGTTTTGGCATTGAAGGCAAAGACAAATCCATTATGGAATTTCAGCCGGCCAACAAGGCTTACCGGCTCACGTCTTTGCACGGGTTTCGCACGTTTATAAAAGTTCATGCCGGCGCCAAAACTTATTTTTATGAGCCGTTCCAAAATAATCTCGAGAATGTAAAATTCAATTTAAGCTCAAAGATGACCGTGACTTCTCACGATTTAACAATCGAAGAGGTCAATAAAACTCTCGGGATTTCGGTTATGGTCAATTATTTTACATTGCCCGGAGAGCCCTTTGCCGCTTTGGTCCGCCGAGTTTCCGTTAAAAATTGTTCCAAAAAAAATCTTTCCTTCGAAATCATTGACGGCATGCCTTCGATGATTCCTTTCGGCCTAACAGACTGGACTGTCAAAAACATGTCCCGCACGGCGGAGGCCTGGAATCAGGTAAGCAATTTAGAAAAGAAGGCTCCGTATTTTAATTTGAAAGTGGCCATTGCCGATACCGCGAAGGTGACGCACATTACGGAAGGAAATTTTTATTTCAGTTTCTTTGAAAATGGCGCGAAGGGAACATTGCTTTCACCCATCGTCCGCCCGTCGGCAATTTTTGGTTCCTCGTCCGACCTTCTTTACCCTGAGATTTTTTTGAAAGAAAAGAAATTTAAAATCAGCCAACAGGCGACAAGCAAGAAGACTCCGTGCGCTATGGCGCTCTCGGAATTTTCATTAAAACCGAATGGAACGCAAAATATTATTTCGCTTTTTGGAAATATTCACAGCATTTCTCATTTAAATAAAATTGTCAGTAAAGTGACCGCGAAAAATTTCATCGAAGAAAAAGCCAGGCGGAATTTGGAAATCATCGAAGAGATTAAAAGTTTTGTTTTTACGCAGAGTGCCTCGCGGGAGCTTGATTTATATACCGGCCAGACATTTTTAGACAATGTACTGCGCGGCGGGCTTCCCATTTCGCTTGAAACAAAAGAGGGAAAGAGCGCGCTCAATGTTTTTAGCCGCAAGCACGGCGACCCCGAACGCGATTACAATTATTTTGTTTTAAGCCCGACGTATTTTTCACAGGGCAACGGCAATTACCGCGATGTCAATCAAAACCGCCGTAACGACGTCTGGTTTAACCGCGATGTCGGCGACGAGGCGGTGGTGAATTTCTTCAGCCTTCTTCAGGCCGACGGCTACAATCCTTTAATCATTAAGGGAACGACGTTTCGCGTCACAGATTCTTTGAAAGTTGATTCCTTTTTGGAAAATACTCTCGCGCAAAAAAGCCAAAAAGATATTATTAAGAAACTTTTGGAGGCGGACTTTTTGTTAGGAAAACTTTTAGCGGTGATTGACCAGAAAGATATCGCGCTTAAAGTTTCTCCCGAGGAATTTATTAAACGCCTTCTGCCGCTTTGTCAGCGTCACGAAGCGTCAGAGCACGGGGAAGGGTTTTGGGCGGACCATTGGACTTACAACCTTGATCTTTTGGAAAGTTATTTAGCGCTTTTTCCCGAGAAGAAAAAAGAAATTCTTTTAGAAAATAAAAAATTTACATTTTATCACAATTCTTTTCATGTTTTACCGCGGGAAGTCCGCTACATTTTAACGCCTCAAGGCTGCCGGCAGTTTCACGCGGTTATTAAAGGAAAAGGCGAGCCCAAGCATCAGCATGATTCTCATAAGCTAAGAACTAAAAATGGAATGGGCTCCGTTTATCTGACAACGCTCTTGGCTAAAATGTTGTGTTTGATTGCGAATAAAGCCGCGACCTTTGATCCGAGCGGAGTCGGGATTGAAATGGAGGCCGATAAACCAAACTGGTACGACGCCTTAAACGGTTTGCCGGGGCTCTTAGGTTCGTCGGTTTCGGAGACTTTTGAACTTAAACGTCATTGTGTTTTCTTGCTCAAAACTTTTGAAGGCCTTTATATCCGTGACGACGCCGAAATTGAAATTTTTGAGGAGCTTTATGGCTTTATTTCTGATTTGAGCGGCGTTTTTATTTCTGAATCCGACGCGCTTTCGTTTTGGATGAAATCTAATGATATCAAGGAACATTATCGAAACTTGATTAAGGAGGGAATTAAAGGCGAAGAAAAGCGGATTTCAATTCTTAATATCAAAAAATTTCTTACACTCATTATTGAAAAAATCGACAAGAGCCTTAAGGAAGCCAAAGACGCGCAGGGTTTCTATCGGACATATTTTAGCCATGAAGTTATTGATTATCGGAAAATTGAAAAAACAAACTCCGAAGGATTTCCGCATATTTTTCCTTTAACTTTTAAACGCCACGCGCTTCCGCTTTTTTTGGAAGGATTTGTTCACGCGCTTAAAACGGCAGAGAATACAAAGGCGGCTTTGACACTTTATGAGAATGTACGCAAAAGCCCTTTGTTTGACAAAAAGTTAAAGATGTACAAAGTGACCGCTGATTTATCGACGGAATCCGAGGATATCGGCCGGGCACGTGTTTTTCCAAAGGGCTGGCTTGAAAACGAGTCGATTTGGCTTCACATGGAATATAAACTTTTCTTAGAGCTTCTGCGCGCGGGCCTTTACAAAGAGTTTTTTGAAAATTTTGAAAGCGCTTTGATTCCTTTTTTAAAGCCGGAAACTTACGGTCGAAGTATTTTAGAAAATTCTTCCTTTATCGTAAGCAGTGTCCATGAAGATAAAGGGCTACATGGCCGCGGTTTTGTGGCGCGGCTTAGCGGGACGACGGCGGAATTTGTACACATGTGGCTCGTGATGAATTTGGGGCACGAACCGTTTTCTTTAAATGATGAAGGAAAGCTTTCTCTTTCATTTCGTCCTATTTTGCCGGGCTGGCTTTTTACGCAAAAAGAAAACAAGGTGCTGTACCGACGGCCAAATGAAAAAGAGGAACACATCGTTTTGCCAAAAAACACCTATGCCTTTACG
>CAZBRU010000031.1:0-10934 GCA_964494585.1 uncultured Planctomycetales bacterium | reverse complement strand
ACGGATTTGTCATGATGAAAACGTCCGGGCAATCCAAAAAAATAAATATCAAGCGCGCGCATTTGGAAGAGGACGCGGGAAAATTGATTCACGATGACGGGGGGTTTAGCTTGGTCGATTACAATCGAACGGGCTCGCCCTTGATGGAAATCGTGAGCGAGCCCGACCTTCGCACGCCGCAAGAAGCGTACGACTATTTGACGGCGTTAAAATTACTCTTGGAATATTTAGACGTTTCCGACTGCGATATGGAAAAGGGAAGCCTGCGCTGCGACGCCAATATTTCGCTTAGGCTGAAAGGCGAAACAAAACTCGGCGTCAAAACCGAACTTAAAAATATGAATTCTTTTAAAGCGGTCAAAATCGCGCTCGAATTTGAAGAAACGCGCCAAGCCGCACTTTTAGAAGCGGGCGAAAAAATTTATCAGGAAACCCGTCTTTGGAACGAAGAAAAACAAATCACAATAACAATGCGCAGCAAAGAAGAGGCGCACGATTACCGCTATTTTCCCGAGCCTGACCTCGTGCCGTTTACGGTCGATGAAAAAACTTTAGAAAATATTCGAAAGTCTCTTCCCGAATTTGCGGCCGAAAAAATGCAGCGTTTCATCAAAGACTATTCACTTTCCGAATACGACGCGCAGATTATTGTCGGCGACAAAGCACTCGCGAACTTTTTTGAAGAATGCACAGCCGTTTATCCGCACGCCAAAAAGGTTTGCAATTGGTTGATCGGGCCCGTCCTTGAAGAGTTGAATAATAAAAAAGTTTCCATCGAAAAGATTTCTTTGAAACCAAAAGATTTAACCGGCCTTATTTTAAGGGTTGAAAACGGAACTTTGAGCAATTTAGTTGCGAAAGATGTTTTTAAAATAATGGTCGAAACCGGCGAAGATATTGATAGAATTATTCAGGACAAAGGCCTCGCGCAGGTTTCCGACACATCAGCCCTTGATGGAATCGCCGATGAAGTGATTAAAGAAAACACCTCGATTGTCACCCAAATCAAAGAGGGCAAAGAAAGCGCGCTTGGATTTCTTGTGGGCCAAGCCATGAAAAAATCCAAGGGTAAAGGGAATCCGAAAGTTTTGGGAGAAATTTTAAGAAAGAAAATTTTAAGTTAAATTAAACGTGCTAGAAAAACATCGGAGGAGCTTCAATGTCTAAAAAGTTTTTTGCGCTTCTTGTTTCAGTCTTCATTGTTTTTGCGGCTTTTAAAATCGCTGTTTCGGAAACCAACAAGGACGACAAAGCTGCCGCGCCCAAAAATACAGCGGCCAAAACGGAAACGGTCGACACAATAACAACAACCATACAAGCACCTCAAACCGCGCAGGAAAAAAAAGACGCCCTTTACAACCAAATTGAAATTTTTAGTTACGCCTTAACGACCATTCAATCCGAATATGCCGAAGAACCAAAATCGAAAGATTTGATTTATGGCGCACTAAAAGGAATGCTTTCGTCGCTTGATCCGCACAGTCAATTTCTAGAGCCCGACGATTACAAGGAACTCAAGACTGAAACCGAAGGAAAATTCGGCGGGCTCGGCATTGAGATTTCACTGCGCGACGGACTTTTAACAGTTATCACACCTCTTGAAGATACCCCGGCGTGGAAAGTCGGCGTTAAGGCAGGCGACCGCATTGTCAAAATTGATGACAAAATCACGCGCGATATGACTTTAAACGACGCCGTTAAAAAACTGCGCGGCAAGCCCGGAACGTCGGTTAAAATCACGGTGCTTCGCGAAGACGAGCTTAAGATTCACGATTTTACAATTACGCGTGAAATCATTCATGTTAACGACATCAAAGACACTCAAATTTTAAAAGATGGAATCGGCTATATCCGCCTTGTTGAGTTTCGCGAAGACACGGACAAAGAATTAAAAGGAGCCTTAAACCAATTAAAAGAACAAGGCGCCGACAGTTTGATTCTGGATTTAAGAAATAACCCCGGCGGACTTTTGAATACCGCGATTAAAACCACTGAAGAATTTTTGCCCGAAGGAAAAATGATCGTCTCCACAAAAGGGCGGCATCCGGCGCAAAACACGGAAACAAAATCAACCAACAAAGGCAACGATTTTACTGCTTGGCCGATGGTTGTTTTAATCAACGAGGGAAGCGCTTCGGGAAGTGAAATTTTAGCGGGGGCTTTGCAGGACAATAAAAGAGCCGTTATCGTTGGAATGAAATCCTTCGGCAAAGGTTCCGTGCAATCGGTGATTCCTCTGCCCGACGGCTCGGGGCTTCGCTTGACGACGAGTAAATATTTTACGCCCTCCGGAAAGTCCATTCACGGCATCGGCATTATTCCGGACGTGGAGGTAAAAAAAGAGTCTCCTGAAAAGAAAGACGCAGCCGACAAAGACTCAAAAGAAGACCTTGAAAAAATCTTTGACAGCATGGAATCCGAAAAAGCTAATGAACCAGAGAAGAACCCAACAGACGCAAAAGACAAAGATGAAAAAGCGCCTAAAAAAGAAACCGAATCCCATAAACAACTTTTAGCGGACAACCAAGTTCAAACGGCTATTTATGTTATTAAAGGAATCAAAACCTTTAGTCAATTTCATTCCGGCAATTAAAATATATGGCTAAAAAAAAGCAATTTGATTCAAAAACGCTTGCCATTATTATTTTGGCCATCATCATTGCTGTTGAGACGTTCATTCTTTTTTCTCCCGCTAAAAAAGCGCGCGAAGTTTCTCTTCCCGCTGTTTCAAGGCAAATTAAAAAAGAGGCAAAAAGCGCGCCGCCTCAAAAAAGAACATCCAAGAATGCGGCGCGCGTCGCTATCATTATCGACGACTGCGGAAACGGCTCGGACACCTGCGATTATTTAGCGAAGATTAACGGCGCGGTCACAGCTTCTATTTTACCCGACCTGCCTTACACGAAAACCATCGCCGAGTGCGCTCACACGCAAGGCAAGGGCGTCATGCTTCATCTGCCTTTAGAGCCGCACCGTTATTTTGAAACCTATCCGGCCGGATACATTATTAAAACGACGATGGAAAAAAAGGATATCGAAGACACGACAAACCGCGCGATTGACGAGATTCCATTTGTCGAAGGCATCAATAACCACATGGGTTCAAAAGCGACCGAGGACAAACGCGTGATGGGAATTATTTTTTCTATCCTAAAACAACGCGGCCTCTTTTTTATTGACAGCCTTGTCACCACAGAATCAGTCTGCAAATCCTTAGCGCGGCAGGCGGGCATTCCGTTTAACCGGCGCAATGTTTTTTTGGATAACAAAAACGAGCGCGCCTACATTGAACATCAATTTTCCCTGGTCGTTGACGAAGCCAAAGAAAAAGGCTCCGCGATTGCCATCGGTCACGCGCGAACCTTAACGCTTGAGGTTTTAAAAGACGAAGTTGAAAGTTATCAAAAACAAGGTATTGAATTTGTCACCGCGAAAGATTTGGCACGCTAGTGAATATTTTAGGAATCGAAACATCCTGCGATGAAACTGCCGCGTCTGTCGTCAGAAACGGCCGCGACATCCTTTCCAACGTTGTCATATCCAGCCTAAAAGAGCACAGCCGCTACGGCGGGATCATTCCGGAAATCGCTTCGCGCCGGCAAATGGAATTGATTCACCTTGTTGTATCCGAAGCCCTTTCGACGGCAAAACTTTCCTTGAAAAATATTGACGCCATTGCCGCGACATCATCGCCGGGGCTGATTGGTTCTCTTTTGGTTGGTATTTCATTTGCGCGTTCTTTAAGTTTTGCCGCAAAAAAACCGTTGATTGAAGTCGATCATATCAAGGCGCATTTGTACGCGAGCTTTTTAAAAACACCGCGCAATGAAAGCGCGCCGCCAAAACTTCCCGCGGTCGGACTTGTTGTCTCAGGCGGGCATTCGAGCCTTTTTTATATCAAAGATTTTAAAAGAATTAAGCTCCTTGGACAAACACGGGATGACGCGGCCGGAGAAACGTTTGATAAGGTAGCGCGTATGCTTAAGTTAGGCTATCCCGGAGGCCCCGCGATTGACCTCTTGGCTCAAAGGGAGAAAAAAAGTCCGCTCCGTTTTCCCTGCGCGCAAATTCGAAATTCCTACGATTTTAGTTTTAGCGGAATCAAAACGGCCGTGCTTTATTACCTCCGGGACAATGAGAAAAAATCCAAGCTCGGGATTGACAAAATCGCTTATGCATTCCAAAATAGTATCATTAAAGTGTTAGTCGAAAAGAGCATTGCCGCCTGCCAAGAAAAGAAAGTAAAAACACTTTTAGTAGGTGGCGGGGTCGCGTGCAATTCCGGACTTAGAAAATTGTTAACCGACGCCGCAAAACAGTGCCATATCAACGTTTTTTTTCCGCCTTTGACGTTGTGTTTGGATAACGCCGCGATGATCGCCGGACTTGCGTACCATTTATAAGAAAGGTCCCGACGTTTTCTATGCATCTGAATGTAGTCGGGACTCCGATTTCAACAATTAACATCTAGAAAACATCGGAGGAAGACTTTTTGAACGAACACATTTGGGATATCACGGGAAAAATTTTGCTGACAGTTATTTTAACTGGATTGATTGGCGCCGAGCGGGAAGTCCGGCACAAGGTTGCGGGCTTGCGTACGCATATCTTAGTCGGCGTCGGCTCGAATTTAGTCACGTTAACGTCATTCTTCGTCGCCGAAACATACCGCATTCCGGGAGCATCCATTGACCCATCACGCATACTTGCCGGTATTATCACAGGGGTAGGGTTTTTGTGCGGAGGCGCGATTATTCGGGGAGGGACGCAAATCACAGGACTGACAACAGCCGCGAGCCTTTGGATTGTCTCCGGGATTGGCATGGCCGTCGGTTGCGGCCAGTGGATCGCATCCATCGTTGTCACGCTGGTCGTTTTTATTGTTTTAATTGGACTGCGCTCCATTGAAAAAAAATTAGGGGAATATTTTAATTATACTATTTAAATCACCCCGCGCCGTTTTACTTCGTAAAACGAAACAGCGGGGGTTAATTCGCCTAACACCTTATGTTCATCCCAAAAGCGGATTCCATAAGTTGTAGGCTCATTAAGAAGGGAGGAAAACACTATGGCTTTTGGAGATAAAAAAGAACATCACGAAAAAACAATCGAAGTCAATGCCGCCATGCAGGGCACGCTTTCCTTCAAAGATCCTGTCAATTTACGCATCAACGGAAAATTTGAAGGCACGCTCGAAGTCAAAGGAACGCTCACTATCGGCGAAACCGCAAACATCAACGCGCATATTAACGGCGAGAATATTATTGTCGCGGGCAAAGTCAAAGGAGACGTGATTGCGAAAAAAATGCTCGTCCTCATGCCTTCTGCTGTTGTGCACGGAAACATCTCAACCCCCAAACTCAATATTGTCGAAGGCGCTATTTTTCAAGGGCGGTGTCAAATGCTCGATGAGTATTTAGATATCGACGAGCTATCGAAATATTTAGAAATCGAAGCCAATTCAATCCTCGAGCTGGCCAACACGGGAAAAATTCCCGCGGCAAAAAATGGCAGCAATTGGCGCTTTGAGCGCGCCAAAATAGATGAATGGGCCGCCTCAGGCCAAGTTAAATAGTTTTCAAAATATGGCTGACCAATTTATTAGCGTGCGCGAAGCCGCACAGCTTCTTCGTGTTTCTGAGAAGAAAATCATGGACTTAGTCGAAGGCAAGCGCTTAGGGGCGTACCGTATCGCGGGCCAGTTTTTGCGCCTTAAGCGCAATGAAGTCCTTAATCTTCAAATTGTCGATAAAATCGTTGAGGAAACAGTGCAGTTTAAATACACGTCCGCAGAACGACTGTGGGATTTTGTCTATTATAATGATTTTTACATCATAGCCATGGGGCTCATCGGCCTTTTACTCTACCTCATCCTTTACTTAAAATAATATGACGAATCAAATCTCTCTAAAGTCCGCCATAGTCCTCTGTGCCGTTTTTTTTATTTTAGGCTGCGCTACCGCCGAACAGAAGCAAGTTAAAAAAGATGCCGTGATTGCCAAGCAGAAGAACTACACCATGCTCATGGACGCTGTGACTTCCAATTCGCTCAAACTCGGTACTCCTCCGCAGGTTTTCCACGAAAAATATGGCGCGCCGGATGATGTTTTTGGTTCGGGCTCAATGTCAGGACGATTTGAAGTCTGGACATATGAAAAACCCGAAACCAAAGATAGCGACTGGGGCCATATCCGCCTCTATTTCAACAACAATCAACTGGTAAGCTGGGATTATTAAAGCCTTGATATTTTTGCCGCCGTACAGTAAAATTGAGCATTCTTTTTTGGCGGCGTAGCTCAGCCCGATAGAGCACTCGGCTCATACCCGATTGGCCGGTGGTTTAAATCCACCCGCCGCCATTCTACTTTGCTCAAATGTTTTTACGTTTGAGCTTCGTAGAAATTGGCTCAAAGTTTCTGCGAAGCTAAACACAATAAGTATTTAGCGAAGCAGAACCGCCACCAACTTTTATGCGAAAATATTTTTTAATCTTAAGCGCTGCCCTCTTTCCCATCCTGACAGCTGCGCACGCGTGGTCAGGGCCGGGTGATGACCTTTTTAACCATTCCTCAAAAATCATTTCAGCCACCGTCGCAAAAGTCATCACCGCAGACACGATTGTCCTTGATGATGACAAAAAAATTAGATTAATCGGCCTTGATGCGCCGGCGCCGCCAAAATTCAAGCGCGTTGAGTACGACAAGAACGGCTTTCCTATTAACGACGCAACACCCGTCGAAACCATTGAAGAGAAAGCTCTTAACTTTACAAGGAATCTTTTAGAAAACAAAAAAATCCGCTTAGAATATGATGCGGATCAGAGGAATGAAAATTTTCAAACGCTCGCCTATGTTTTTACCGCAAGCAAAGGAAAAGAAATTTTTGCCAATGAAGAAATTATTCGGCAGGGATTTGCCAATTTAAAAATCGCACCGCCAAATACAAAATACGCAGAAAAACTTCGCCAAGCCTATCAAGAAGCCCGCAAGGAAAAAAGGGGATTGCAGGGAGAATAAGTCAGCCCATGTTTTTTATCACCGCCTTTAAAGCCGTCGGCATTCTCTTCCTTTCATTAGGCGTGCTTTCGATTATCTGTTATTTTGGCGTCAAATGGTTTGACAAAATTGAATAAAACTTCCACGATGACATTCCCGCAGAATATTCAAAAAGCAATCGAGCATGACAATCTTTGCCGCAAAGGCGACAGGGTTCTTGTCGCTGTCTCGGGCGGCCCAGACTCGATGACGCTTTTGTCTGTTTTGTACGAGCTCAAAAATTTACTCGGCCTGCGGCTTGCCATCGCGCATTTAAATCACGGGCTTAGAAAAAATTCCGCCCGTGATCAAATCTTTGTTAAAAATGCCGCGCATAATCTAGAATTGCCTTTTTTCACAAAAACAATTAACGCGTTAAAAGAAAAAAGGGGGGACTCGCCGGAAGAAAAAGCCCGCGAAGCAAGGCTTAAGTTTCTTACTCAAGCCGCAAAAAAATTCAAGGCTAATGCCATCGCCCTGGGCCACACGCAGGATGATTTAGCCGAAACCACTTTGATGCGGGTCATCAGAGGTACGGGCCTAGAGGGCCTTCAGGGCATTCTTCCTAAGAGAAAACTTTACGGTGTCGCGTTTATCCGCCCTCTCTTGCATACAAGCCGAAAATCTATCGAGAATTATTTAAAAAAAGAAAAAATTATTTTTCGTATCGACGAAACCAATAAAACAAGAAGATATTTTCGAAACAAAATCCGCCACGACGCCTTACCGAACCTTAAAAAATATAATCCGCAAATTAAAAAAGCGCTCGCGAATCTCGCGTATATTTCGGGGGAAGACTATCGATTTTTAGAAGCTCGAGCCAACGCGATGTTTAAAAAATTGGCCAAGCAAGGCTGCATTCAAAATAAAAAAGCAATGCTGCCTTTGGCGTTTTTTAAAAAAACTTCACCTTCTTTGCGGCGTATTCTGGTGCGATCGGTCTTAGAACATCTTAGGGGCAATAAGCGCAGGCTTGAATTTGCGCATATCGAAAAAGTTGAGGACTTAGTCCATCGCAAACCTTCCGGCGCGATGATAGAACTGCCCGATATTCTCGTCGAAAAAAAATCTTCTTTCCTTTTTTTTAAGCGTAAGAAAACCTTGATTCTAAAAAGAAATACGTTATAATTGGTACTCTATGAATAACACGCCAAATAAAAATACACGCAAAAATCCAAATCGGCCCGCTGGTAACAACAAAAATCGCGGGCCAGCCAACACGTGGATATGGGCCATCTTTGTCTTCACGCTTCTTCTTTTACTGAATCAAGCCAATGTCAATTTAACCGTGCCTCCCAAGGACATGAGTTACGGCGAATTCTATTCTCTCCTCAAAGAGAACAAAGCAACCAAAAAGATTCATTCTCTTTCCATGACGGAAAACATTCTGCAGGGCGCATTGGCGGATGGTTCTAAGTTTGTCGTTTACACGCCGGTCAGTGACCCCAAACTTTTGGATGATATTCGGGAAAATGTAAGCAACTTTGCCGTGGTTCCGCCAAAAACATTTTGGAGCAATTTGATATTTTCTTTAGGGCCAATGGTCCTTTTGATTTTGTTTTTCTGGTTTGTGTCTTACCGCGGCGCGCAAGTCGGCAACAAGATTTGGTCATTTGGAAAGTCCCGCGCTAAGATGAGTGACAAAACTAACCTCATCACCTTTAAAGACGTGGCCGGCGTTGAGGAAGCCCAGGAAGAGCTTCAGGAAATTATCGAATTTTTAAAAGATCCTAAAAAATTTCAAAAACTTGGCGGCAAAATTCCGAAGGGCGTGCTTTTAATTGGGGCGCCCGGAACCGGAAAAACTCTTTTAGCCAAGGCCGTCGCGGGTGAGGCAGGCGTCCCTTTCTTTTCCTTGAGCGGTTCTGATTTTGTTGAAATGTTTGTAGGTGTCGGCGCGTCGCGCGTGCGCGACCTTTTTGAGCAGGGACGAAAGGCATCCAAGGTTTCCGGCAAGGGATGCATTATTTTTATCGATGAAATTGACGCTGTAGGGCGTTTGCGTTTTTCCGGAATCGGCGGAGGCCACGATGAACGCGAGCAAACGCTTAACGCGCTTTTGGTTGAAATGGACGGGTTCGACACGCAAGGCGGGCTTATTTTGATTGCCGCGACAAATCGCCCGGACACACTTGACCCCGCGCTTTTACGCCCCGGGCGTTTTGACCGCCAAATTGTTGTTTTGCTGCCGGACATTTTAGGACGCGAAGCCATTTTAAAAGTCCATACCAAAAATTTAAAATTAGCACCCAATGTGGATTTTAAGGCCGTCGCAAGGCAAACCGTTTATTTTTCAGGCGCTGACCTTGCCAATGTCTGCAATGAAGCCGCGCTTCTTGCCGCGCGCCACAGCAAAGACGCGATCTCGATTGAAGAATTTAACGCGGCTATCGAACGCGTTACCATGGGCCCGGAGAAAAAGAGCAGAACTATTTCAAAGAAGGAAAAAGAAATCACAGCTTATCATGAAGCCGGACACGCGCTTTTATCCATGCTTCTTGATGAGGTCGATACCTTCAGCAAGGTTTCCATTATTCCGCGCGGCATGGCGGGAGGGTACACACTCACTCCGCCTACCGAAGACCGTCATTATTTAAGCAAGAGGGAACTGCTTGGGCGTATTGTCATCACGCTTGGAGGGCGGGCCGCCGAAGAAATTTGTTTAAATGAAATTACAACCGGCGCGCAAAGTGACCTCGAAACATCAACCAGCATTGCCCGAAAAATGATCTGCGAATACGGGATGAGCGAGAAGCTTGGCACGCTCACTCTGGGCCGCCATAACCACCAAGTCTTTTTAGGGCGAGACATGATGGATCAAAAAGATTACAGTGATGATACTGCCAAGGCCATCGATGATGAAATCCGCCGTTTTGTCGATGAATCCCATTACCGCGCCAAAAAACTTCTTTCAAGTAATCGTGAGAAGCTTGAACTTTTAGCCAAACGGCTTATTGAAAAAGAAGTGATTGACATTGAAGAGGCAAAAGTTCTTTTAAGCATGCCAGAGCTGAAAAGTCATCTGCCAGCGACCGGCGCAGCTGCCACAAATACGTAAGGCGTAATTTCCTCCCTTTTTATGGCTATTCGTCAAAACAAAAGATTTGTTCTTCGTGCCCGCCGTTTTCAGCTCGACCTTTCTTCTAAAACACTCCTCATGGGTATTATCAACGTAACGCCCGACTCTTTTAGCGGGGATGGTTTTCTAAAAACTAAACACGATTCAAGCGATATTATAAAATTTGCGGAAGATTTAATTTGCGATGGCGCCGACATCATTGATGTGGGAGCGGAATCATCACGCCCGGGAGCAAGGCCCCTGAGCGCAACCGAAGAATTAAAGCGCATCCTGCCGGTTCTTAAAAAGTTGGTTAAGAAAATTAAAAAACCAATCTCGGTTGATACCTACAAACTATCGACCGTGCAATACGCTTTAGACGAAGGCGCAAGCATTATCAACGACATTAAAGGAACTGCTCTGGACAAAGAACTTTTAAAAAAAGTACGAAACTATAACGCGGCTATTGTTTTAATGCATATGAAGGGAACACCCCGGGTGATGCAAAAAGGCATTTCTTACAAGAATCTAATCGCAGAAATTAAAGCGAGTTTGCGCAATTCTGTCGAAAAGTGCTTGGAAATCGGTATCAAATCAGATAGAATCATAATCGATCCTGGAATTGGGTTCGGAAAAACACTCAAGGATAATTTTGAAATTTTGAATCGTCTATCGGAATTTCGAATCTTAAATCTTCCTATCCTTATTGGAATATCGAGAAAATCATTTATTGGAACAATTTTAAATAAGAATACCAACGAGCGCTTATGGGGAACGCTTGCGGCAGCATCGGCGGCAATTTTAGGCGGAGCACACATCCTAAGAGTTCACGACATGAAAGC
>CAZBRU010000030.1:0-11279 GCA_964494585.1 uncultured Planctomycetales bacterium | reverse complement strand
AAAAAACAAAAGGGAAACAGATGAAAACCAAAGATGTGATTTTGATTTTAGATTTCGGTTCGCAGTATACTCAGCTTATTGCGAGACGTGTCCGCGAAAATAAAGTTTATAGCCGCATTGTTCCTTACAATATTTCCGCCGAAGAAATTCGAAATATGAACCCCAAAGGCCTTATCTTTTCCGGCGGGCCTATGAGTGTTTACGATAAAGGCGCTCCGTTCCCAAACAAAGAAATTTTTAAACTCAATCTTCCGATTTTAGGTGTTTGTTATGGAATGCAGTTGATTGCGCACATGTTAGGCGGCACGGTTAAAAAGACTTCAGAAAAAGAATTCGGCCGCGCCGAACTTTTTGTCGACAGCCCCAAAGGGCTTTTTGAAAATCTGCCCGCTAATTTGACGTGCTGGATGAGCCATGGCGATGAGGTAAAAAAACTTCCTCTCGGATTCACAAAGATTGCCCACACGCTCAACAACCCCATTGCGGCTATCGCGAACCGCGCCAAAAAAATTTATGCCGTACAATTTCATCCTGAAGTCGCGCATACACAGCGCGGCGCGCAAATCTTGCACAGTTTTGTATCTCACGTCTGCGGCTGTCTTCCGCGGTGGACCATGGATAAATTTATCAAAGAAGCCATTAATGAGATCAAAGAAACCGTTGGAAATAAAAAAGTTGTTTTAGGGTTAAGCGGCGGGGTGGATTCGTCGGTCGCGGCGGTTTTACTTCAAAGAGCCATCGGCAAAAGGCTGTATTGCATCTTTGTCGATAACGGACTTTTAAGGAAAAATGAAGTCGGCACTGTCGAACGCACGTTCAAAGGGCATTTTAAAATGAATTTAAACTGCGTGAACGCGTCCAAAAGATTTTTGCAGCGCCTTAAAAATGTAACCGACCCAGAACAAAAACGAAAAATTATCGGCGATGAATTTGTGAAAGTTTTTGAAGAAGCGGCAAAGAAGATTAAAGACGTCGACTTCTTAGGCCAGGGAACCCTTTATCCGGATGTGATTGAATCCATTTCACCTCTGGGCGGGCCATCAGCAGTTATCAAGACCCATCACAATGTGGGCGGATTGCCTAAGAATTTAAAACTAAAATTGATTGAGCCTCTGCGCGAGCTTTTTAAAGATGAAGTGCGCGCCATCGGTAAACAGCTTGAGATTCCTGAAATTATTTTAAAGCGACAGCCGTTTCCCGGCCCGGGCCTTGCGATTCGCGTGATTGGGGAAGTTACCGATGAACGGCTCAGTCTTTTGCGCGAAGCCGATGAACGCGTTTTAGATGAAATTAAAAAAGCCGGGTTGTATAATGAAATCTGGCAGTCCTTCGCGGTTTTGCTGCCCATTAAAACAGTTGGCGTTATGGGCGATCAGCGCACATATGATAATGCGATTGCTCTTCGCTGTGTCACAAGTTCCGACGGCATGACCGCGGATTGGGCGAAGGTGCCGCATGAGTTGCTTGGGAAAATTTCTAACCGTATCATTAATGAAGTTCCCGGCGTTAATCGTGTTGTGTTTGATATCAGCTCAAAGCCTCCCGCCACGATTGAATGGGAATAAGAGAAGTAAACTCTTTACTTCTAAAATATGCAACACTCCGACTTTGTCCATCTTCATGTCCACACGCAATACAGTCTCCTTGACGGCGCCTGCCGCATCAGCGAATTAATCAAAAAAGCTGTCGAATACAAAATGCCCGCCATCGGCATGACCGATCACGGGAATGTTTTTGGCGCGGTTGACTTTTATCAAACCGCCATGAAGCATGGGATTAAACCCATTATCGGCTGTGAAGCCTACATTGCGCCGGGAAGCCGTCACGATAAAGGCGCGAGCCAAGTCAAAGGCGGTGCGTCTCACTTGGTTTTATTTGCCAAAGATGAAACCGGTTATAAAAATCTTTTGAAACTTGTTTCAGCCGGGTACTTGGAAGGTTTTTATTACCGGCCGCGCATGGATAAAGAAATTTTGGCCAAATATTCCGAAGGGCTTATGGCGACATCGGCGTGTTTGCGCGGAGAAGTCGCATGGCAGATTCGCCAAAACAATTACGCCGCCGCGCTCAAAGCCGCGGATGACTTTGTGCAGATTTTCGGCAAAGGAAATTTTTATCTTGAGATTATGGAAAACCAGCTTCCGGAACAAAAAACCGTAAACGAGGCCTTGGTTAAAATGTCGAAAGAATTGAATTTGCCTTTAGTCGCGACAAATGATGTGCATTATTTAGAACAATCGCAATCCAAGGCACACGAAGCCTTGCTTTGTATTCAAACCCAAACCACGCTCGATGATCCAAACCGCATGCGCTTAAAGACAGAAAGTTTTTATTTTAAAGATCCTGAGACAATGAAGAGGGCTTTTGACTACGCGCCGCAGGCGATTAAAAATACTTTAGAAATCGCCGAGAAATGCAATCTCGAACTTGATTTTAAAACCATTCACTTGCCCCGCTATGAAGCACCGGTCGGAAAAAGCCGCGAAGAATTTTTGCGCGAACTTTGCATGGAAGGTATTAAAAAACGTTTTGGAGCGGCAACAAAAGAAGTTACCGACCGCCTCGAGCACGAACTTTCAGTCATCAAAAAAATGGGATTCGTAAGTTATTTTTTAATTGTCTGGGATTTTATTCATTACGCGAAACAAAGCGGAATTCCTGTGGGCCCTGGACGCGGATCTGCCGCCGGAAGCATCGTCAGTTATCTCCTTGAAATTACCGATTTAAATCCCATGACGTACGGGCTTCTTTTTGAACGCTTTTTGAATCCTGAACGCCTTGGAATGCCCGATATTGATATTGATTTTTGTTACGAACGCCGTCCGGAAGTCATTCAGTATGTGACCAATAAATACGGAAAAGATAACGTGGCGCAGATTATTACCTTTGGAACCATGCAGGCGCGTGCCGCGATTCGTGATGTCGGACGCGTCATGAGCGTTCCTTACGCGGATGTCGATAAGATCGCAAAGCTCGTTCCTGTTGATCCAAATATCACTTTGGCCGACGCGGTCAGAATCGAACCGCAATTAGCGGCGCTTTGCAAAGCGGATGAAAAGGCCGCGGCCATTATTGAGACCGCGATGGTTTTGGAAGGTTTGAACCGCCATGCCTCAACGCACGCGGCCGGCGTTGTGATTTCGGATAAGCCTTTGACGGAATATTTACCGCTCTTTCGCACGGCTGATGAACAAATCACGACCGGCTTTACGATGGACGGTATCGCCAAAATCGGCCTTTTAAAAATGGATTTCTTAGGGCTTCGCACGCTCACTGTCATTAGCCAGGCTGAAAAAATATTAAAAAAAACCCGCGGCATTGAAATCGACACGAATACGATTACTCTCGATGATAAAAAAACTTATGAACTTTTAAGCCACGCCAACAGCTTTGGAATCTTCCAGCTTGAAAGCGCGGGGATGCGAGAGCTTCTCAAGAAAATTAAACCGACGCATTTTGAGGATTTAATTTCCATTCTAGCCTTGTATCGTCCCGGGCCAATCGGCAGCGGCATGCTTGAAGATTTTATTCGCCGTAAAAAAGGCGAGGTGCAGGTCCGCTACGACCATGTCAAATTGGAACCCATTTTAAAAGAAACGTACGGCATTATTGTCTATCAAGAGCAGGTCATGCAAATTGCAAGCTCTCTCGCCGGATTTACGTTAACACAAGCCGATCATCTGCGCCGCGCTATGAGTAAAAAAGAGCCGTCCGTTATGGACCAGATGCGAAAAGATTTCGTGGAAGGCTGCGCCAAAACGAGCAAGATTAATGAAGGCCTCGCCACTAAAATTTTTGATTTAATTGATTATTTTTCAGGGTATGGCTTTAACAAAAGCCATTCGGCGGCGTACGCGCTGATTTCCTACCGCACGGCTTATTTAAAAGCGAATTTTCCGGTTGAGTTTATGTGCGCGCTTTTAACTTCGGAAAAAGATAATACCGATAAAGTCGTCGAATACGTAAAAGAATCCGAAGCCATGAAAATCAAGGTTTTGCCGCCGGATATTAATGAAAGTTGCGGGGAGTTTAGCGTCAGGGACGAAAAAACTATTTCGTACGGGCTTTTGGCCATTAAAAATGTCGGAAGCCTCGCGATTGAATCGATTGTACACAACAGAAATACAGAAGGAAAATACAGCTCCATTTTTGATTTTTGTGAACGCGTTGATTTACGGCTTGTGAATCGAAAAGTTTTAGAAAGTTTAATCAAATGCGGCGCGTGCGACGGATTTAAAGCCGCGCGTTCACAAATGGCCGCGATTTTAGAAAGGGCTTTAGAATCAGGAAGCAAAACGCAAAAAGAGCGCGCCTCGGGACAGTTTTCATTTTTTGATATGGAGGGAGGGGCGGGCGACGCTTTTAAAAAAGGCCAGGATGAATTTCCAGATGTCAAAGAATGGCCGCAGATTCAGATTTTGGCTTTTGAAAAAGAATTATTGGGATTTTATTTAAGCGGTCATCCTTTAACGCGTTATGACATGGAAGCCAAGCAGTTTACGGATTTTTCGACAAAAAATCTTATCAGGGCTTCTGACGGCCAGGAGGTGAAACTCTTATGCCTTCTAGGCACGATTAAACTTACAACAACCCGTAAAACCAACGAACGCATGGCGATTTTAAAATTGGAAGATTTAGAAGGCGAGGTGGAGGCGGTTGTTTTTCCTTCTTCTTATCAAGCGGTAGCAGCCTCATTAAAAGAGGGCGCGGTTGTGATTGTAAAGGGGAAGGTCAGTTTCCGCGAAGAAGCACCTAAAATTATCGTAAGCGCCATTAAGCAAATGGATGAAGCCTTCCGCTCCATTACATCCATCACGGTTGATTTATCAGACACAAATGGAGATGGATTGAAGAGCCTTAAAGAGAAGCTCGCGCTTTTTCCGGGGAAAGTCCCTGTCTACTTAAAGCTTAATACCAACGCCTACAAAAGTGTTCAAATTATGGTGGGTGAAGATCTGTTTGTCACGCCGACTGAAAACTTGGTCGAGGAACTTAAAAATCTAGTTGGTACGGGCCATTTTTCTTTAGGAGTATAGTTTTTCTTGACATCGTAACACCTTGTTGCTACTATGCTTACGTTAAAGGGGATAAATTTATGACAAAAAAAGATATTGTTCTTCGAATCACCGACATGACGGGAATTAAACAAGTCGACGTCAAAAAGGTCGTTCAAAAGACATTTGATGTGATTATAGATAGTTTGATGCGCGCTGAGAAGGTGGAGCTTAGAAACTTCGGTGTTTTTAAGATCAAAGAACGGCGTGCCCGTTTTGGACGCAACCCACGTACCGGCGAAAGCGTTCCGGTTCCGCCCCGAAAAGTTGTTATCTTTAAGCCCGGCTTAGAGATGAAGAAAAAGATTAAATAAGCCGACATCTCTTAAGTCATGACGAAAATCAGCACTCCCCGCGGTACCAGCGACATTCTTCCTGAAGAAATTTCCGCTTGGCAATCTCTCGAAAAAAAAGTACGTCTTATTCTTGAAAATTACAGTTACCGTGAAATTCGTACGCCTATTTTTGAAGAAACCGCGCTTTTTGTCCGTTCTTTAGGAACAACAACTGATATTGTACAAAAGCAGATGCTCAACCTTGCCGGGGACAAAAAAGAAGGCTTTTCGCTTCGCCCTGAAGGGACAGCATCAATTGCACGCTCTTACATCGAGCATGATTTCGACAAAAAAGAACAGCTTTCAAAATTGTATTATTTAGGAGCGATGTTTCGCGGCGAACGGCCGCAAAAAGGGCGGCTTCGCCAGTTTCATCAAATTGGTGTTGAAGCGATCGGCCCCAATTCCGCTTCTCCTTATCTTGACGCGGAAGTCATTGCCTTAAGCGTAGAGCTCTTGAAAGGCCTTGGCGTTGAAGGTTTTAAATTGAAGATTAACACGCTGGGAAGCGCGGAAGATAAAGAAAACTTTTCAAAACTTCTTCGGCAAAATTTGAGCAAGCATAAAAAAGAGCTCTGCGAAGAGTGTCAAAACCGTCTTGAGCGAAATGTTTTCCGTATTCTCGATTGTAAAAATCCACAGTGCAAAAATATTGTTGATGGTTTGGATATTAAAGGGGATTATCTTTCGAAAGAAAGCCGCGAATATTACGATAACGTTAAAGAGGCGTTGAACAGCCTTTCCATTTCCTTCGAAGAATCTTCAAAATTGGTGCGCGGTTTGGATTATTACACGCACACGGTTTTTGAAATTTCTCACGAAGGATTAGGAAGCCAGGACGCGCTTGGCGCCGGCGGGCGGTACAATGATTTAATCAGCCAGCTTGGCGGGCCAAAAGTCGACGCAATTGGTTTTGCGCTTGGGTTAGAACGCATTTTACTTGCGCTTTCAAAAGATAAAATGCAGATGCCGAAGCCGCTCGATTTTTTTCTTATTGCTTTAGATGAAAATTCTTTAAGAAGGGGTTTTCTGCTTTTGCAAGAACTACGAAGTAAAAATATTTCCGGCGAAATGAATTATCGTGCCAGTTCCATGAAAAGCCAAATGCGCCAGGCCGATAAATCAGGCGCGCGCTTTGTTTTGATTTTAGGCGAAGATGAACTTAAGAGCAGCTCAGTAACAATTAAAGACATGAAATCCGGTGAGCAAAATAAGGTCTCGCTCGATAATATCAGTGGGGAGCTAAAGAAAAACTTATGATTCGCACACACACCTGCGGTGAGTTAAACAAAAATCACATCAACCAAACGGTTACGCTTTGCGGCTGGGTTCACAAGCGCCGCGACCACGGGAAGTTGACGTTTATCGATATTCGCGATCGTTATGGCGTTACCCAGATTTTTTTTATGGCGAAGATTGCTGCCGAGGCTCATAAAGCTGCCGAAGGGCTTGGCCCGGAATTTGTTGTGAGGGTGACCGGCAAAGTTGGTTTGCGGCCTAAGGGGACAGAAAATCCAAAAATGCCGACAGGTGAGGTAGAGCTCGTGGCCGGCGAGCTTGAGATTCTCAACTCTTCTAAGGTCCCGGTTTTTGAAATCGATGATAATGCGGAAGTCTCTGAGGAAACAAAATTAACTTACCGCTATCTTGACTTGCGCCGTCCTAAGCTTTTGAATACATTTTTGATTCGCCACAAGCTCAATCTTCTTATTCGAAATTTTATGAGCCAACAAGGTTTTATCGAAGTCGAAACGCCTGTTTTGACGAAATCAACACCCGAAGGCGCGCGGGATTTTTTGGTTCCCTCTCGTTTGAGCCTGGGAGAATTTTTCGCGCTGCCGCAATCGCCGCAGCTTTTTAAGCAGATCTTGATGGTTTCGGGTTTTGATAAATATTTTCAAGTCGTGAAATGTTTCAGAGACGAGGATTTACGCGCCGATAGGCAGCCTGAATTTACCCAGCTTGATATTGAGATGTCATTTGTGGGCGAAGAAGATATTTTTTCTTTGACGGAGCGGTTATTTAAACAAATCATGAAAGAAATTAAAGGCGTTGATTTGAAAATCCCCTTTCCGCGCGTAACGCACAAAGAGGCCATGGAAAAATATAAAAGCGACAAGCCGGATTTGCGTAGTGAGACCGGCGAAGAATTCGCGTTCGTTTGGATTGTCGACTTTCCTCTCTTTAAATATAATACGGAAGAGAAGCGGTGGGACAGCGAGCATCATCCCTTTACTTCGGTAAATGAAAAAGATATTGAGTATCTAAACAATAAAGAATTTGGTAAAA
This sequence comes from uncultured Planctomycetales bacterium, assembly GCA_964494585.1. Classification (GTDB taxonomy): domain Bacteria; phylum Omnitrophota; class Gorgyraeia; order Zapsychrales; family CAZBRU01; genus CAZBRU01. Next base: position 3,601 of record CAZBRU010000030.1, on the reverse strand, counting down.
TAAGGTCGCGTTCGTACGATTTGGTTTTAAACGGATTCGAAATCGGAAGCGGTTCGATTCGTATTCATAAACGTGACATGCAGGAAAAGATTTTTGACGCGATTGGCTTGTCCAAAGAAGAAACGCAAAAGCGCTTTGGTTTTCTTCTGCAAGCCTTTGAATACGGCGCGCCGCCGCACGGCGGGGTGGCTTACGGAATTGATAGATTGGTCGCGATTTTAATGGGGCTGGACTCGATTCGTGACACGATAGCGTTTCCGAAAACTCAGAAAGCAAGTTGCCTGATGACGGAAGCGCCGAGTGATGTGGATGACAAACAGCTTAAGGAACTCGGCATCGCAATAACTAAAAAAAAGAAATGAAAACAGATTTTAACCTCAAGGAGGGAACGATGGGAAAATATGGACAAGGATTTGTTGCTGTGGGTTTGGTTTTGTTGATTTCCGGCTGCTCTGTCCGCACGTATACGCAAGTTAAAGATAGGGTGGATCAAAATATCCCCGGCTCTGCCGTTGCTAATGCGGGAAATTTTCAAGCGGGAAATCAAGGCAGTCCATCGCCGGCCGAACGAAAGAAGACCAGGAGAACATACGTTGTTGAATTTCAGACCCTGCCTCCTATAGAAGAAGAAACAAATGCTCCCGCGCCTGCGGTTGTTCCGGCGCCTGCTCCAGAGGCTCCTCCCGCAAATTATGGATACATGCAGCCGCCAGCGCCTGTTGTAGCGCCGCCGGTTGAAACAGAAACTGTGGAATATAAGGTTGAAAAGGGCGACACCTTACAGAAGATTTCAAAAAAATATTATGACACCTATCGTAAATGGAATAAAGTTTACGAGGCCAATAAAGAGAAAATCAAGAATCCAAACAGCCTTAAAGTGGGAACGGTCCTTACTATTCCTGACGTTCAAAAAGGCGGCGTGGCTTCTTCTGCGGGCACGCAAGAAAATCTTAAATAAACGTTTCATCTTTATTTAAATAAAACTATTTATGGATGCTATCGTAAAGTTAGGTAGTAACCGCAATATCCAACTTTTGTTCGGACGTTACGACCAAAATTTGCGGCTCATCGAAGAAGAATTAAAAATTAAGATAATCCGCCAGCAGGACGGCCTTAAGGTGAGCGGGTCCGAAGAGAATGTCGAAAAAGCGACAGGTCTGATTGATTATCTTTTAAGCATTGCGGACTCCGGCAAAGATATTAAAAAGCAGGATATCATTTACGCTCTGCGGCTTTCCGATAAAGAAAAAGATATTGATTTTAAAGTCCTCGCCAAGGAAAAAATCGAAGTCTTCTCCAAAGGCGCCATTGTCACTCCAAAAACAAAAGGCCAGATTGAATACGTTGACGCGATCAAGCGTTTTGATCTTGTTTTCGGATTAGGCCCGGCAGGAACGGGAAAAACTTATCTTGCTATGGCGATGGCAGTGAATGCTCTTCAAAGGGGAATTGTGCGGCGCATTATTTTAACGCGCCCGGCGGTTGAGGCAGGCGAAAACTTAGGGTTTCTTCCCGGAACTTTGGTTGAAAAAGTTTTGCCGTATTTGCGCCCGCTTTATGACGCGCTTTATGACATGATGGAAGCGGAAAAAGCCGAAGCCTTTACCGTAAAAGGAATTATTGAAGTGGCACCCTTAGCCTACATGAGAGGGCGTACGCTGAACGACGCCTTCGTTGTCTTAGATGAAGCGCAAAACTGCACGCCCGAACAGATGAAAATGTTTTTAACGCGCCTTGGATTTGATTCCAAATGCGTCATTACAGGAGACTTGACGCAAACTGATTTGTCCGGAGGAACACCTATCGGCCTTCTTGACGCGCAGGAGACCTTGAAAGATATTCCGGAAATCAAATTTGTTTACCTTACCGGCGATGACGTTGTACGCCACGAGCTTGTTCAAAAAATCATCGAAGCCTACGCTGCTAGAAATCATAAATAACTTTAAAGCTTTTTTATGAAATTCTCCCTTAAAGATAAGTTTTTCTTAAGTAAAGATGCCCTGATTACGGCGGCAGTGATTTTGGTTTTAAGCGTCCTTTGTTATCTCGGCGGACTTTCCTTGATTATTCCGCTTCTTTTGTTCTTTTTAGGCGTTCATCTCTTTTATTTTAAAAAAGCGACGGCCAAACTTTTTATTCAGCTCGGGCTTCTTTTAACGCTTATTGTCTTTACCACGCACTTCTTTATGCAGTACACGACAACCTCTTATTTTTATATTCCCGTTGCAAGTGTCGCTATGCTTACTGTTCTTCTTTATAATGATTTACAGCTTGGGTTTATGATGGCGTTTATTTCGAGCGTCTTGGTTGGGCTTATCGTTGGATATGATTTTGATTTGATGCTGATCTTTTTTGTGGGAAGCTTGGTGGGGATGTACACCGTTTTTGATGCCCGCACACGGGGAAGGGTTATTTTAGCGGGATTTTTTGTCGGAACTCTGCAGGTTTTTTGCGTGATTCTTCTTAACTACGGTAATAAAATTCTTTTGACTCAAAATTTTGTTTTATTTTTCATGATACCGCTTTTTTTTAACGGGCTTATTTGCGCGTTTGTCGTGATTGCGACGTCCAAAGTATTCGAAATGATTTTTGGCGTGATTACAAATTTCAGCCTTCTTGAACTCGCCGACTTCAATCATCCGCTTTTAAAAAGATTAACCTTTGAGGCGCCGGGAACCTATCATCACAGCCTTGTGGTGAGTAATGTTGCCGAGACGGCGGCGCAGACGATTGGCGCGCATTCCCTTTTAACTCGAGTAGGCGCTTATTATCACGACATTGGAAAATTGGTTAAGCCCGAATATTTTACTGAAAATCAACTCAAAGAAGATAACAAGCACGATAACCTTGAGCCGAGCATGAGCCGGCTTGTTATTTTAAATCACGTCAAAGAAGGCGTGGAGCTTGCGAAAAAATATAAGTTAGACCAGCGCATCATTGATTTTATTCCCGAGCATCACGGGACAGGCATTATGCATTATTTTTATCAACGGGCGCTTGAAGGCGCACCGGAAGGGGAAGTCGTGAATGAAGCCAATTTCCGTTATCCGGGGCCCAAGCCTCAAACCAAAGAAACCGCGATTGTGCTTTTAGCGGATTCGGTTGAAGGCGCCGTGCGCTCTTTGGATGATCCAACACCAACGCGCATTGCCGAAACCGTACGTAAAATCATTAACAACAAATTTATTGATGGGCAGCTTGACCAATGTGATATAACACTAAGAGATTTGGAATTAATCGGAAACACTTTTATCCGCACCCTCGGTGCGATGTACCACACACGCATTAAATACCCCGAAAAGAAAAATGGAAGAGATTCTGATAAAAAATCTTCAGAAAACGCTGGCTCTAAACCAACGCCAAATATCTCGGCTCGCCCGAAAAATACTCCGTCTTAAAAATATTTCAAATTACAATCTTTCCCTTGTTTTTGTAAGCGATGCTTACATCAGGTCGCTCAATCGAAAGTATTTAAAGCGAAGTTACGCGACCGATGTCCTTGCCTTTAATTTAAAAAATCCAAAAGAAAAATCCAAAAGCCTCTTTGGTGAAGTTATTATTTCGGCCGATACTGTTAAAAAGAATGCAAAAGTTTACTCAA
>CAZBRU010000029.1:8104-11323 GCA_964494585.1 uncultured Planctomycetales bacterium | reverse complement strand
CCCGATCTCGAAACGCTAAGACTTCCCCGGCTGAAATGTGCTCAGTAGGTAGAGGCAATGTTTCATAAGCGTGTTGGGAATAGCCAAGCCAGGTTTCTGGTAAGGGCCAATTTCTTTCTACCGCCATCACATAAAGCTGAGAGCCCGGATAGGCCATGGCCGAATAAAAATTCGCCATTTCACAATTGAGTTCTAAAGACAGATCCAAGGTGTCTTGCATCGTTTCAAAATTATCTTCGGGAAGCCCAAAAATATAATTTCCGGCGACATTGATGCCGTGATCGCGGATTTTTTTGACGATATCGCGGATGTTCACGTCTTCAAAGCGCCCCTTGGTGACATCTTTACGCACATGAGCGTTGCCGCTTTCAATTCCTAAAGCCAAAAAGTTGACGCCGGCTTTTTTTAGTGTTTCCAAAAATGGTTCTTTCACCGTATCGATGCGTGAATAACACCATATATTAAACTTATATCCGCGTTCAATAATGAGCTGGCAGAGTTTCATAAAATGATTTGGATTTAAGACAAATAATTCATCGGCGATTTTAATATTTTTAATGCCTTTTTTGGCGAAGTAGTCAAATTGCTTGATGATGAATTCCGGCTCCCAATAGCGAAAGACGGCGCTGCCGTCGGAATATTCATTTTCCTGCCGGTTAATAATATTGATCATGCAAAAAGAACATTTCATGGGACAGCCTAAGCTTGTGTAGAGCGCGGCAAACGGCTGACGTTCGGTGTTATTGGGAAAAGAATGCCAAAGCGCGGTGCGGTAACGCTCGATCGGCAGTTTATCCCAGGGGATACCGGGCATTTCTCTGGGTAAATCCTCTTTGGCAACAATGGGTGAAGGCGTATTTAAACTAATATTTTTCCCATCGCGAAATCCGAGGCCTTTGACTTCATTTAATTTATTTTTAAGATTGGTTTTGAGGAGATTTGAAATCGTATAAACGCCTTCGTTTTGGCAGACCATGTCGATGCAGGCGTGGCTTTCGAGGACTTCGCGCGGCAAAGCGCTCACGTGGCCGCCGACAAAAAGCGTGACGACAGAGGGCGCCGTTTCCTTTAATTTTTCCGCAAGTGAAACGGCGCCCTCCATATTCTGCGAACTCGCCGACGGCTGTTGTCCGTAAACGACAAAACACGCGACCCGCGGATTATATTCTGAGATTTTTTGAACAGCCTCTTTATCTTCAAGCCCAAGGGCTTCACAATCTAAGATTTCCGCCCCAAATCCATGCGCAAGGGCATGCGAACAAAGCATTCCCGCCCAAATGGGAGGTTCAATCGCCGAAAAATCCTTGCTTAAATCCTGATAGATTTTATGAGACGCGTTGGGATGGATAAAAAGGATATCTAATTGTTTCATAATTACACATTGGCGTACTGATTACGCTTGATGATTTGATAGCCTTTGATAAGCTCAGCAATGCCGTTTTGCAAAGACACATCGGGCTTAAACCCGGTTTTTTCGATTTTTTCGTTGCTTACGACATAATCGCGCTTATCGGGATCTTTGCCGATTTTGGATTCGACAAAATAGAATTCGGGAAGCTGTTTTTTGATTTCTTCACAAAGCTCTAATTTACTTAGGTTTGCGTCACTTAAGCCCACATTATAGGCGTGGTTTTTCATTTTGTCAAAACGATTCAAAGAGTGGACAAAGGCCTTGCTGATATCCCGCACATGAATGTAATTTCGCTTAAAATGGCCTTCAAAAAGCACGATAAAACGGTCATAAACAGCCCGATAAGTGAAATCATTAACCAAAAGGTCAAGCCGCATGCGCGGGCTTATGCCAAACGCGGTCGCAAGCCTCAAGGTAATGGAATTTCCGGCATTCAAAAGCATTTTTTCAGTTTCTACTTTCAATTTTCCGTAAATAGAAATGGGATTAAGCGGCGTTTCCTCGGTGCAGAATTTTCCTTTTTGCCCGACTCCGTAACCGCTATTGGTCGTTGGATAAATCATCATTTGGCTTTTACTGCGCATCTTCAAAATCATATCAACAGCATCCACGATAATGGCTTTCGCGCCTTCCGGGTCTTTCGCGCAGAGCGGCGCGCCCGTTAAACACGCTAAAGGAAAAATCGCATCCGCATCTTTGACTAACTTTGAAAGAAGATTTTTGTCGCGTGTGTCGCCGCGAATGATTTTTAAATTTTTGTCATGACAGCAATCCAAAAGTGAAGCCTGATTGTACAAAAAGTTATCTAAAACGGTTACGCTGTGCCCTTCCTTTAATAGCGTGGGCGTTAAAACAGCGCCGATGTAGCCCGCGCCGCCGGTAATTAAAATATTCATTTTTGCTTTTGAGTTTGATGCCATCGATATGTCCTTTCTACCCCTTCTTGCAATGTGGTTTTCGAGACCCACCCTAATTTTTTCAATCGTCGGTTATCCAGAAGTTTTCTTTTGACGCCGTCAGGCTTGGATTTATCAAAAATAATCTTTCCTTTAAAACCGCTCACCTTTTGGATCATCTCGGCCAATTCTTTGATGGAAACATCATGCCCGCATCCAACATTAATCATCTGTGCACTATTATAATGCTTCATTAAAAAAAGACAAGCATCCACAAAATCATCGGCAAATAGAAATTCCCGCCGAGCATGTCCTGTTCCCCAAACAACAACTTTTTCTAAATTTTTTTGTTTAGCCTCATAAAATTTACCGATCAAAGCGCCAAGGACATGTGCCGTTTCAACTCTTACATCACTTCCCGGCCCATAAACCGTGGCCGGAACGGCAACGAGAGCTTTAAAGCCATGCCTTTCATAATATGTTTGGCAGAGTTTGACGCCGGCGATTTTGGCAACAGCGGAAGACGCGCTTGTTTCTTCAAGTGCGCCTGTTAAAAAATATTCTTCCTTCATCGGCTGCGGGGAATCTTTTGGATACGTACACGAACTGTTAAAGAATAAAAGTTTTTTTACGCCAAATTGATAAGAGGCGTGAATGATATTGTTTTGACACTCCAGATTTTCATAAAGAAATTCTGCCGCAAGATCAATATTAGCTTGAATGCCGCCTGAGCGAATGGAAGAAAGGAAAACGTATTGCGGTTTTTCTTGCTTGAAAAATTTTTTAACACTGGATTGATTTAAAACGTCTAAGCCCGCGCGGGCAGAAGAAAAAACATTTTTAAAGCCGTGCACTTGAAAATAATTCGTTAACGAATTGTCGACAACATCATCATGGCCGACAATGAGAATA
>CAZBRU010000029.1:6628-8004 GCA_964494585.1 uncultured Planctomycetales bacterium | reverse complement strand
CGAAAACCTTCCGCGTAATTGCCGATGTGCTGGTGGCCGGGATGGACCGGCGCGTCAGGGCCGGAGGCCACGCGAATCAACACCTTTGGAACCCACGTCTTTGAGCTGATCGCCGGAATTTTGTCCAGCATGTTAACCATGTCCGCGGTCGCTAAAAGAAGGAAATTCTGCCGCGGATAAACAGAAATCGGAATATACCCCGCAAGCGCGAGCCCGATTGAGAACTGCATTTGAAAACTTTCATTGACAGGCATCTCGAGCGCTTTTTCTTTTGGAATGTCTTTAAGGGTTGAATACATGAATGTGCCCGGGCCGGCGACGGTCTGCCCTAAAAAAATCGTTTTAGGATTCCCTGCCACCCATTCCATCGTGCGTTTGATTTCGTCAAAATATTTCATCAGAACTTGATTAACCTTCCCAATCCTGAATGCGGATAGCCGTTGACATATTTAAAATAGATGATTTTCTTTTCGTATTTTGTTCCTTTAAACCAAGGCTCAAGCGAACCCCACACCTCGCGGGTATTCGTCATCACACTCAATCCATTATCGCAAACAACAAAGACAGCCGGCAGGTCATAATTCACCGCGTATTTGACCGCTTCATGAAAAATTCCCGTTTCCGCCGACATATCACCGGAAAAAATATAGGCCTTGCCTTTTTTTCCATGATTTTTTAAAGCCCATGCCACTCCCGTTGCCGCGCCCATAAGGCTTCCGGCGATTCCGGAACAAAGCACTTTATATTCCGGGAAACAAAGTGAAATGCTTTTCCCATCAACAATGGCTTGTTTGACAACCTCGCGCGGAACTCCTTTTAGAAGAGCCAACTCATGCGCGTCCCAATATCCAAAGACATAATCATCCGGGCCGATATTTTTAAAAATTTCAATCAACGCGTCTTCCCGCCCGGCCCTAAGATGCACAGGCGCGCGAATCACGCCGGTCGCGAAAATGTCCGCGATTTCTTTTTCAAAATTAATCAAATCGTCTTTGGTGATTGTTTTCATATTTTTTTAAAACAAGGTGTAGATGAAAGGTGCCACGCTCGAACTTTGCATGAAAACAATCAGGAACCCAAGCAAAACAAGCACAATAATGATAGGCGCAAGCCAATAGCGTTTTCTAACCTTTAAAAAATCTAAAAATTCGCTAAAAATAGAGATCTTTGACATCATTCTCTCCCATGCAAAGGGTTTAGTTTAAGATTTAAAATCGTGTCGGCCAGATTTTGCGCGACCAAGCGATTACCTTTATGACTGCAATGGCCGAAATCATCAGCAAAATTGTCTGTAAAATATTCATCATAACGGGCCGATTGCAGCGCTTCGGTGAAATTCTTCTCGTTTTCAACAAAAATTACCCCCTTTTGTGAAG
>CAZBRU010000029.1:0-6528 GCA_964494585.1 uncultured Planctomycetales bacterium | reverse complement strand
TTTCGGTTTAAGGCCTTAAGCCATTGGCCCATTTCAGCATAAATCCAATAATTACTGCTCTCAACCTTGGTTAGGGCTTCATAAATTTTGACAGCTTCGTCTGTTCGGCCTTCTTCATTCAAACAGCGTGCCAGTTCCATCTGCGCCCAGGAAAGTTTTGGGTTAAGCGCGATGGTACGGTGAAAAACCTCAATGGCCTCTTTGTATTTTTTTTCATTTTTAAAAAGACGGCCGAGCCCCCCTACGATAACCGCATTATTTGGATCACCCGCAATCGCTTTTTCGTAGCATTGACGGGCCTCGGCATTTTGATTGCGGTCGCGAAACCAGCGTGCCAATCCAGCATATAAGAGACTATCGTTCTTTTGTAACTTCTGAAGCTGGCCGGAAAGCTGCTCAATTTCCTTCAGTTTCCTTTCTTGCTCATAACGACCGACAAGCTGTTCAAATTGGGAGATACGTAAAACATTTCTTTCAATCATACCTTCCATAACCGCTATCTCTTTCGAATTTTTGATAGCTGACTCCTCCATGGATAGACCAGCAACTTCCTCGCCCATGGCGGACGTGTTCAACCCCTGTCTATGATTTTTTAAATCTTCAATCCTATGCGTGGTGTGCAGGACAACCAATTTTAGAAGTTTATAAACGCGAAATTTTTCCAAAAAAGACTGCAAAGGAAACAAGAATGCGAACGCGTCATGAGAGGAAGGCTTCGGATCATTAATACCCATCATAGTGACGACAACCTGCGGTTTATATCGATTGAGATTATTTTCTAAATCCGCGACAAGATCGCTGGTCGTGCGCGAAGGTAGTCCTTTGTTGATAACCTTAAACTTCTGCGTGCTGCTTTTTTCGTTTAAGATTTCTTCCAATTGGCTCGGGTATGAACTTTCACCGCCCAAGGCTGTCGTCGACTCTCCCAAGCACATAATGCGGCAAACACCGCTCTCAAAAGAATGGGTGCGGTTAGCCTTTTCCTGGTAATAAAAGAAAACAGCTCCCCCTAAGCGCAGCACAATTTCAAGAACCAAGCTTAAGGCGAATAATCCGAAAAAAATAAGCCCAAGTTTCTGCGCAAACGTTGTTTTGCTCATATCCTAAGAAAAGGTTAAAACTGCTGGGTATAACGTTTTTTCTGGAATGTCTCTAAAGTTTTTTTTGACCAGTAAGAGCCGGCTTCGCGGTTTAGGGTTTCATCAAGTAAATCTTTTTTCATAAGACGTAAAACAATTCCGACAGCTGAAAATACTGCATAAAATAAAACCGAAAAAATAATTGTCGTAACGACTCCCCCGATGGCGTGCGCTACCTTCATCCATCGCCGGTAAAAGGGTCGAATGATTTCAACATTAAGAAGCGTTAGACAAAACATAACAATCGCCGTCAAAAGAAAGGCATCGGCCAAAGGCAGCCATATTCCTTTGATAAGCCAACGCACGCCAAAAATCGTCATTAATAGTGACAACCCGTACCCAAAAACCAGCAAATCTTTTTTAGCCTTTTCCATTAGTCGAGCTCCACGGAAATATCTTCTTTTTTGTACGCATGGGCCCGGGGTTGATTTTCTTTCTTAAGAAGGTATTCGCCCAGCACGAGATAATCCATGCCGGTGCACATAAAACACCTGTACGCGTCCTCTGGCGTGCACACAATCGGCTCTCCGCGCACATTAAAAGACGTGTTGATAATCACGGGGCACTGCGTCAACTCGTCAAATGCCTTGATGACTCCGTAAAAAATGGGATGATTTTTATCCGAAACCGTCTGCAGGCGCGCCGAATTATCGACATGCGTCACGGCGGGAATCACGGAACGCTTGGCCTTTAGCAAACGGTCAATCCCCTTTAAAGCACCATTCGAATGCGCCACTATTTTATCTTTATTGACGGAAGCGACCAGAAGCATATACGGGCTCTTGGCGGAACAATCAAAATAATCCGACGCTTTTTCCTCGAGAACGCTTGGGGCAAAAGGGCGGAAAGATTCGCGGAACTTTATTTTTAAATTCATAATGGATTGCATTTTTTCCGAGCGCGCGTCTCCAATGATACTTCGCGCGCCCAAAGCCCGCGGCCCGAATTCCATTCTCCCCTGAAAAAGCCCAATCACTTTTTCGTCTTTAATCAGTTCAGCAATTTTTTTCGATAACATTGACAATTCAAATTTTTGAGCCGGAATATTGCCTGCCTTAATAAATTCCTCAATTTCCATTTTGAAGCTCGGGCCCAAAAGCGATCCCTTTTGCTGGTCAGTCACATTATCGCTTCGGCGGGGATTATTTAAATAACGGTACCAAATGAAAAGCGCGGCGCCCAAAGCCCCGCCCGCGTCGCCCGCGGCAGGTTGAATCCAGATATTTTTGAATTTACCTTCTTTTAAAATTCGTCCGTTGCCGACGCAGTTTAAAGCGACTCCGCCCGCCAGGCAAAGATTTTCTTCTTTTGTGACCTCGTGAACATGATTGGCAATTTTTAACATAATTTCTTCGGTCACTTCTTGAATGGAACGGGCCACATCCATATCTCTTTGGGTAATGGCTGATTCGGGTTTGCGCGGCGGCGCGCCAAAAAGCTTATGAAACTTTGCATTGGTCATCGTGAGGCCTGCGCAATAATCAAAATATTTCATGTTGAGCTTAAATGACCCGTCACTTTTGATATCAACAAGTTCTTTTTTGATAAGGTCAACGTACTTCGGTTCTCCGTAAGGCGCGAGCCCCATCAGTTTGTATTCGCCGGAATTCACACGAAACCCAACATAATACGTAAAGGCCGAATACAAAAGTCCGAGTGAATGAGGAAATTTCATTTCATATTGAAGGTCAAATTGATTGCCGTTTCCTGCCCCGAAACTGGTCGTCGTCCATTCGCCGACGCCATCCATGGTAAGAATCGCGGCCTTAGAAAAAGGTGACGGATAAAATGCCGACGCCGCGTGCGATTCGTGATGTTCGGGAAAAATAATCTCGCCTTTAAATTCAAGTTCGCTCGCTATTAAATCTTTGATAAAAATTTTTTCTTTAATCCAAAGCGGCATGGCCTTTAAGAAAGAGCGCAGTCCAAACGGCGCGTACGTTAAATACGTGTAAAGCAGGCGTTCAAACTTTATAAAAGGCTTCTCATAGAAACCCACAAAATTTAAATCGCTTGTCTTAATATTTGCTTCTTTTAAACAGTATTGAATGGCGTTCGCCGGAAAAGAGGCGTCGTGTTTTTTGCGGGTAAAACGTTCTTCCTGCGCGGCCGCGATGATTTCTCCGTCTTTGACTAAGCACGCCGCGCTGTCATGATAAAAAGCGGAAATACCGAAGCTATACGATGGTGTTTCTTGAGACATTCTTAATATGGATATAAACCACGCGAAGAATTTTCGAAGGCATTCTTCTAATTCTATTTTCGGCTCCCACTTAAGAAGAGCTTTGGCCAAGGTGATATCCGGCCTGCGCTGTTTGGGATCGTCAATAGGAAGAGGTTTATAGATAATTTTACTTTTTGTTCCCGAAATCTTGCAGACCATGCGGGCAAATTCAAGAATAGTAAATTCCTTAGGATTTCCTATATTAATCGGGCCACTGTGAGAAGAATACAAAAGTCGCGCGATGCCTTCAACCATGTCCGAAACATAACAAAACGACCGTGTTTGCTTGCCGTTGCCGTAAACCGTGAGCGGCTTGTGATGCAATGCCTGGTCAACAAAGTTGGGAACCACGCGTCCGTCGTTGACGCGCATGCGGGGCCCGTATGTATTAAAAATGCGGAGAATTTTCGTGTTCACACGATAACTGCGGCGATACGCCATCGTAAGTGCCTCAGAAAAACGTTTGGCTTCGTCATACACACTGCGCGGGCCAATAGGATTGACATTGCCCCAGTAGGTTTCTTTTTGAGGGTGCACGAGCGGGTCGCCGTAAACTTCTGACGTCGAAGAAAAAAGAAAGACGCTTTTCTTGCTTTTGGCCAACTCGAGCGCGTTTAATGTCCCCTGAGAGCCGACTTGAAGTGTTTCTAAGGGAAGATTTAAATAATCCACCGGGCTCGCGGGTGAAGCAAAGTGCAGTAAATAATCAACAGGGCCGGCGACAGTTATTTTCTTTGAAATGTCACAGCGCAGAAAACGAAAATTTTTATGTTTCAAAAGATGATGAATATTCTTCGCATCGCCTGTCACAAAATTATCCACGCAAATAACATTCAAATCATCTTCAGTAAACCGGTCGCACAAATGACTTCCGATAAACCCTGCCCCGCCTGTAATAAGAAGTGTTTTTCTTTTCATATTTTTAAAGATTAATAATTTTTTTACTTTTTACGCCCGAAAAAATATGGCGCGTATCAAAAATGAGATTAGAAGCATTTTTAATCAAACCATAATCCAAAGACGAATGGTCTGTCGCGATCACAACGCAATCAAAAGAAGACAGTTGTCCTTGCGTAAGAGGAACAGACTTTAAATTCAGCGAATTAATGTTTAGATAAGGAATAAGCGGATCATGATACGCGACCTCCGCATGGGCCGCTTGTAAAAGCTCAATCAGTTTTAATGGCGGAGATTTGCGCAAATCTTTGACATCGCGCTTGTACGTCACGCCGACAACGAGAATTCTAGCTTTTGATATGTTCGTGCCTGATTTTTTAAAAATTTCTCTAAGGCGCCCGACAACATAGGCCGGCATTTTAAAATTAATATCGGCAGAAAGTTTGATAAATTTCGAACTAAAACCCTGGTGCTTCGCTTTCCAATACAAATACAGAGGGTCGTCCGGAATGCAATGGCCGCCTACTCCTAAGCCCGGATAAAACGGCATAAAACCAAAAGGTTTAGTCTTAGCGGCTTCAATCACTTCCCACACGTCAATTCCAAGCTTATGGCATATCATCGCGGCTTCATTGATCCAGCCGATATTAACAATGCGAAAAGAATTTTCTAAAAGTTTTGTCATTTCAGCGGCCTTCGCCGAAGAAACCAAATGGACATGGGAAATGATTTGTTCATAAAAAATTTTGGCAAGTTCGCCTGATTTCGCATCCAAGCCGCCGACGATTTTTGGAATTTTCGGTAAAGGAAATTTTTTATTACCGGGATCGATGCGTTCGGGCGAAAAAGCCAGGAAAAAATCTCGGCCTGCGGAAAGCCCGCTTTTCTCGAGTTCCGTCTTAAGGAGTTCTTCCGTCGTCCCGGGATAGGTTGTGCTTTCTAAAATAATCAGCTGGCCCTTTTGAAGATGCTTTCGCACCGTCGTAATAGCTTTTAAAATATAAGAAATGTCGGGGGTATATTTTCTTTTTAAAGGCGTCGGAACACAAATGACAACCACGTCGACTTCTTCTAGATGATAAAAATCCGTTGAGGCCTGAAGCTTTTTTGAACTGATTTGACGCAGGTCCCTTGACGCAATATCGGTAATATACGTTTTGCGGCGGCGAACGCGTTCGACCCGGTCGCGGTCGGTATCGAGCCCAAAAACCTGAAAACCTTTTTTGGCAAAATGAAACGCTAAAGGAAGCCCGACGTAGCCTAAGCCAATGACGGCAACCTTGGCTTTTTTTGATAAAATTTTTCTTTTTAAATTTTCTGACATTTTAAAAATTTTTCTAAAAATTATTTTAACTTTTTCCACCATGATGAATTTTGGCGGTACCAATCAATCGTTCCTGCTAAACCTTCTTTGAATTTTACTTTAGGCTTAAACCCTAGGCGATAAATCTTAGAGCAGTCAACCGCGTAACGAAAATCGTGGCCAAGGCGGTCAGAAACATGCTGAATCATTGAAAGCGGTTGATTCATATTTTTTAAAATCATCTTTGTAAGTTCGATATTAGACAGATAATTCCCTGAGCCGATGTTATAAATTTCTCCGGGGCCGCCTTTATGCAAAACCAAATCAATCGCCCGGCAATTGTCCTGTACATGAATCCAATTGCGCACATTATACCCCTGTGCGTACACCGGAACTTTTTTACCTTCTAAAAGATTAGTAACGAAAAGCGGGATAATTTTTTCGGGATATTGGCGCGGCCCATAATTGTTGGAACTGCGCGTGATCATGATAGGAAGGCCGTAAGTCGCATAATAGCACCTGGCCAAAACATCCGCGGAGGTTTTGCTTGCCGAATAAGGGCTGTTAGGGCGAAGCGCGGCGCTTTCCCTAAAAAAACCTTTCATCCTGCTTCCATAAACCTCGTCGGTACTGATATGCACAAAACGTTTGGCGCGATATTTCAAAGCAGCGGTAAACAAAACATGCGCCCCCACCACATTGGTGTGAATGAAATCTTGCGTATTGGCAATCGAACGGTCCACATGGCTTTCGGCCGCAAAATGCACAACGGCATCACATTTCTTCATGAGTTTTTCAACCAAAACGTAATTGCCGATATCGCCTTTGACAAATGTATAACGGGGATTTGAAGCCACGTCTTTTAAATTTTCTAAATTACCGGCATACGTTAATTTGTCCAAATTGATGATCCGGTAAGAATGTTTTTCGAGAAGATAGCGGACGAAATGTGATCCGATAAATCC
>CAZBRU010000028.1:9597-11437 GCA_964494585.1 uncultured Planctomycetales bacterium | reverse complement strand
TGGCTCAGCGCGAGCCTTTGCTTTTGGAGCGGTGGGAAAAGGAAAAACTTTACGAGCAAATCAAGAAAAGATTTGCCGGCAAACCCAAATTCATTCTCCACGATGGCCCGCCGTACGCGAACGGCCACATTCATATCGGCCATGCCTTAAATAAAATTTTAAAAGATATGATTGTCAAATACCGCACGCTTAAGGGCTTTGACAGCCATTATGTGCCAGGGTGGGATTGTCACGGGCTTCCGATCGAACATCAACTCTTCAAAGAATTAAAGACGGATAAATCAAAAGTTGAGTGCGTTGATTTTAGAAAAAAGGCGCATGATTACGCGATGAAATTTGTCGGAATTCAACGCGAGGAATTTAAACGCTTAGGCATTTTCGGCGAATGGGATAATCCGTATTTGACACTCGCGCCTGAATACGAATATTCGATTTTAGACGCGCTGGCCGCACTTCGAAAAAAAGATTACATTTATCATGGCCTTAAGCCCGTGAATTGGTGTTTCAGCTGCGAAACCGCGTTAGCAGAAGCCGAAGTCGAATACGAAAATCATGTTTCACCGTCGGTGTATGTGAAATTTAAAGTTGAAAATCCGGAAGTTATTAAAGGATTTTTAGCAAAGGGCAATCGAGATTATAAAGACATTTATTTACTTATTTGGACAACAACTCCGTGGACACTTTTGGCTAATGTTGCTGTTGCCGTTCATCCACAATATGAATATGTAATTGCTGATGTCGGTGGAACATTTTTAATTACTGAAAAATCACTACTTCATCCAACTTTAGTCAAAACCGGTCAAGCGGCAACTGTGTTTGGGCCTATTCAAGAACTCGAAAAGAAAGATCTTTTAAAATTACGCTATACTTCGCCTTTGAATTTGAGAAAGAATTGTCCCGTAGTTACGGCGGATTATGTGACTAAAGAAGACGGAACCGGTTTGGTTCACACCGCTCCGGGACACGGTCAGGAAGATTATCAAACCAGTTTGAAATATAAACTCGATATCGTGATGCCCGTTGATTCGCGGGGGATATTCACAAAAGAAGGCGGAGAATTTGCAGGTGAGCATGTATTTAAAGCGAACCCAAAAATTATTGAAAATTTAAAAAGACGGGGAATCCTTTTCGCGACAGAAGAGATTTCACATTCGTATCCGCATTGCTGGCGCTGTAAAAATCCGATTATCTTCCGCGCCACAAAGCAATGGTTTTTAAAAATCGATCACGATCATTTACGCACGCGTTTGATTGAGGCGATTAAAAAAGATGTCACATGGATTCCGCCGTCCGGCATGGAACGTATTTTGGGAATGGTTGAAACGCGTCCCGATTGGTGCCTTTCTCGTCAGCGTTATTGGGGCGTGCCGATTCCGGCTTTGAAGTGCAAAGGCTGCGAGGATGAGGTAAAGCTTTTTCCGGAAGTGATTGAGCATTTCGCGGCAATTGTTAAAAAAGAAGGAAGCGACGCGTGGTTTAAACGTTCCGTTAAAGAAATCATTCCGTCCGGATTTGTTTGCCCAAAGTGCAAAAAAAATGATTTTGAAAAAACAAACGACATTTTAGATGTTTGGTTTGACTCTGGAGTAAGTCATCGCGCGGTTGTAAGAGGCACGATGAAAGAAAATTTGCCCGTCGCGCTTTACCTGGAAGGCTCCGACCAGCATCGTGGATGGTTTCAGTCGTCCATTATTCCATCGGTCGCGCTCGACGGTCGTCCGCCATACAAAAACGTTTTAACTCATGGCTTTGTGGTTGACGGACAAGGGCGAAAGATGTCGAAATCCTTAGGTAATGTGGTCGCGCCGCAGGATATTTTGAAAAATTACGGCGCCGACAT
>CAZBRU010000028.1:0-9497 GCA_964494585.1 uncultured Planctomycetales bacterium | reverse complement strand
GCTTATGACTTTGCAAAAGCGTATCAGGGCATTTATCACTTTTGTAACGACGATTTGTCGAGCATTTATCTTGACATCCTAAAAGATCGATTGTATACTTCTGCAACTCAAGGGACATCTCGACGCGCCGCGCAGACCGCTCTTTACGATATTCTAAATGTTTTGGTACGTATCACATCACCTGTCCTTACCTTCACTGCCCAAGAAATTTTTGATGCGATGCCCAAAACCAAATCTATCAAAGATATTTCAAGCGTTCATCTTTTGGATTGGCCTGTCGCGTTAGATGTGTGGAAACACAGCGCGCTCGATGAAAGTTTAGGCATTATCGTCGGGCCTTTAAGAACGCATGTTTTAAAAGCCCTTGAGGACAAAAGGCAGGGCGGATTGATCGGCAGTGCCCTTGAGGCCAAGCTTATTTTTGAATCTTCAAGCGACCGTGACTTAGAAAATCTTGAAAATTACGCGCCTATTCTTAAATACATCTTTATTGTTTCAAGTGTCAGCGTCAAAAAAGTAACGGATGTCAGCAAAGGTTTAGGGGAAGATTTTCCGAAAACCCAAGTGGTTGTCGAAAAAGCGGACGGCGAAAAATGCAGCCGCTGCTGGAATTACAGTACGCAGGTGGGCCAAGATAAGGAACATGTAACGTTGTGTGAGCGTTGTTTGCCGATAGTAAAGTCCTGACCTTTCCTTGAACAAACTTAAATGGAGCTAACGAATGGCTAAAAGCAAAAAAGCAGCTAAGAAAGTAGTTAAAAAAACTTCCGCAAAAAAAGTTTCAAAAAAGAAAATTTCTCTTCGAACCAGCACGGTAAGCAAGAAATCCGTTTCTTCCGGCAATAACAATAAAGTTTCCGCAGGAGACTTTCGTCAGCTTTTAATGGGGATGAAAGAAAGAATTATGTATGAATTAAAACAGATGTCAACAGAAGCGTCGTCAACTCAAAAAGACGGACTTGGTGACAGTTCCGGCCACGCGCTTCACATGGCGGATGTGGCAACAGACATGTATGACCGTGAATTTTCTTTAGGCTTAGCTTCTAATGACCGCGAACTGCTCTATAAGGTTGAAAGCGCCCTAGAGCGTATTGCCAGTAATGCATTTGGAATTTGTACGGAATGCAAAAAGCCAATCGCCTCGATTCGCCTTAAAGCCATTCCTTACGCGGAGACCTGCCTTAAGTGCCAAGAACAGCTCGAATCAAAATAAAAGCTGTTAATATGAGCGACTACATCCGGTCCAGGGTGAATATCTTTATCGCGTTTTTAACGGTGGCGCTCGTTATTTTCTTTGACCGCTTGACCAAATACACTTTTACCCATATCCTCTCGATGGGTGAATCTTTTCCCGTCGTCAAAAATGTTTTTCATTTTACTCTCGTGTATAATACCGGAATTGCGTTCGGGCTTTTTAAGAATCAGGGAATTGTTTTTATCATCATTCCGATTATCGCGATTCTTTTGATTGGATTTAACATTTACTATTACCGCAACAGTAAAGATGTCAGCCGTTTTGACATCGTCGGTTTTTCACTTATCCTCGCCGGAGCCATCGGAAATCTAATCGACCGTGTCTGCTACGGCCATGTCATTGACTTTATTGATTTTCGCGTTTGGCCTGTCTTTAATTTGGCTGATAGCGCGATTACCATCGGCACCATCATCATCTTAATCAAATGCATCCCATCCTTTTTAAAATAGGATTTTTAACGGTTTACTCTTACGGGGTCATGCTTGCGGCCGCGGTTATGGCCTGCACATTTTTAGCGCAAAAAGATGCCAAGCGTTTTGGGCTGGATATCACAGTTGTCACGGATTTAATCTTTTGGGCGGTCTTAAGCGGGATTGCCGGCGGACGAATTTTTTATATCCTGCTCAATCTTTCTTTTTTTAAAGAAAATCCTTCCGAAATTATTATGCTGCAGCATGGCGGACTTGCTTGGCAGGGAGCGCTTATTTTAGGAACAATCGTTGGGCTTATTTTTATAAAGTTTAAGAAAATGCCTTTAGGAAAAACGCTTGATTTTGCCGCGCCTTATATCGCGCTCGGGCAGTCCATAGGGCGGGTGGGGTGTTTTTTAAACGGATGCTGTTACGGAAAAAAGGCGCCGTGGGGAATTTATTTTCCCGCACACGAGGCCCGTCTTCATCCGACACAGCTCTATGATTCTTTCGGACTTCTGTTAATTTTTTTATTTTTAAAGTATTATCAAAAGGTATCAAAAGTTGAAGGCGAAGTTTTTATCATGTATTTGTTATTGGCTCCGTTTCTTAGGTTTATCGTTGAATTTTTCCGCGCCGATCACACTGAAGCGGCCGCGGGTTTAAGCATCTTCCAAATCATTTGTTTATGTCTAATCGCACTTGCTATCTATGGACGAACACTCCTTCATCGTCGACAAAGAGCATGACCATTTGCGCGTTGATGTTTTTTTAACAAAACATCTTCCCACGAAAACTTCCCGCAGCTTAATTCAAAAGCTCATTACCGCAGGCCACGTCAAAATTAATAATGTTGTTTCGAAAGCTAAGCAAAAAGTCGCAACCGGTGACACCGTTACGGCTATTTTAGATTTACCAGAACTGGAAGAGCCTGCGGCGGAAAATATTCCTTTGGATATTTTTTACGAGGATGAGGATTTGATTGTGGTCAATAAGCCTTCGGGCCTGACCGTTCATCCGGCGCCGGGGCATTTTACGGGAACATTAGTGAATGCCCTAGTGTATCACTTTAAAAATTTATCGAATGTCAATCACCGGCTTCGCCCCGGAATTGTGCATCGATTAGATATGGAAACTTCAGGGCTTCTGGTTGTCGCCAAAAATAATGAAACGCATGTGGAGCTTGCGCGGCAATTCGAAGAGCGTTTAGTTTCCAAACGTTACGCGGCTTTAGTGGAGGGTATCATTGAATTCGACGAAGGCATGATTGACGCGGCCATTGCCCGTCATCCGCGTCAAAGAGATAAAAAATATGTCGCGTTTTATGAAACCAATGCTAAAGAAGCAAAAACCTTTTACCGGGTTCTAAAACGTTTTAAAAATTCGACCCTTGTGGCTCTTTTCCCTCGAACCGGACGCACGCACCAGTTGCGCGTGCATATGGCTCATTTAGGCCATTCCATTTTAGGGGATGACAAGTACGGCAAAAAAACTTCTTTTCCGCGTTTGGCGCTTCATGCGCAGTCGCTTGGCTTTATTCATCCAACCACACAGCAGTATATAGAATTTTCTGCCTGCGTGCCGCCTTCATTTTATAAAGACCCTGCCGAGTTACAATTTAAAACCAAAAAATAATTTAAAATACCTTTACTTCTGGCGCTCGTTTTCTATAATATTGTTAAATACATTCAACTAAAGAAATATTGGAGGATCTTTACATGAACAATTTTGGAAAAACCACTACCATTATTCTTGTCCTTGTTTCTTTTTTACTATTGTCCTTACTCGGCATTTCCCTATTCTTCTATAAGCAGGAAAACGATTTAAGGAAATCCGCGGAAAGCAAACTGACCCAAGAAAAAACCTTAAAGGTCAAACTCGAAGCCGATTTAAAAGAGGCCAAAAAACAAGCAACGATGTATGAAGAGAAAACTAAAGAGGCTGACGAAAAAATCAACAGCCTCATGGATGAAAATGAACTTGAAAGAGGCTTAAAAGACCAAACCAAGGTAGAGAACAGCGCACTCAAAGATGCCTTGACCGCTGAGTCGCAGGCCAAAGAGCAGGCGCGAATAGATTTGGCTGCGGCGCAGGATAAAATTACCCAACTTGAAGCTAAGCTTCAAGAAACGGAAAATATGCGCGCCGATTTAGAAAGAAAAGTTAAAGATTTTGAAACTAAAGCCGCGTCGCCGGTTCAGCTTGAAAAAATTGTAGTCGCGCCCAGCGAAATTCCTGAAGGAAAAGTTGTCAGCGTGAATAGCGAAAATAATTTTCTGATTTTTAATGTCGGCAGCGATAAAGGGATTATGCAGGACATGACGATGTCTATTTATCGCGGAAAAAAATATCTGGGCGATGTCAAAGTCACGCGCGCCCAAGAAGGTATGTCTGCGGCCGATTTCATTTCTCCTTTAACGTCAAAACAGGTTAAAAAAGAAGACCGCGTTGTAGTCAAGCAATGACCTTGACTGTTCACCCCCGCAGCATCTTAAAGGGAAAATTTTTTCTTCCCGCTTCAAAATCTCATTCTATCCGCGCTTTTATCATAGCTTCTCAGGGAGGCGAGTCTTCCGTGATTCATCCTTCGGGCTGTGATGATGCCCTTGTTTCAATTGCGATTGCCAAACAGCTTGGTTCTGTAATCAAACATAAAGGAAAAATTTTTTCAGTTAACGCTCACGCCAAGAAAGTTGAAGCTTCCGTAATCGACGTGGGTGAATCTGGCACGAGTTTAAGGTTTCTTCTTCCGATTCTCGCGCTTTATAATCAAACCTTTAAAGTGATTGGCCGCGGCACTTTAAAAGGCCGTCCGAATTTTCATTTGACCGAGACACTTCGCAATATGGGTGTGGATATTCAAGGAGAAGGGCCAAGGGAAAGCGTTCCCCTTACAATTCGAGGCGGAGATTTTCGCGGGGGAAAAATTTTCATTGATGGAAGTTTAAGTTCGCAGTTTATTTCCGCGCTTTTAATCGCCTGTCCTTCTTTGCCGCAAGATACATATTTAGAAATTGCAGGGAAAAGAATAGTCTCCTCAACGTATGTCACGATGACTCTGCAGGTTTTAAAAGAGGCGGGAATAACAATAAAAAAAATAAATGACTGGATGTTTTATATTCCCGGCTCTCAAGATTATAAAGGTTTAAAGCATTTTCTCGTTCCGTCTGATTATGGTTTGGCAGCATATTTTATCGCGGCGGGCGCCTTGGTGCCCTCTCATCTTTCTTTGCAAGGCCATTTGGATGATAAATTCTTACAATCAGACGGAAAGATTTTAGAATTCGCGCGCACAATGGGAATCAAATTTACAAAAACTAAAACCTCTCTTCAAATCAAAGGCCCGTTTATTTTAAAAGGCGGAAAATTTTCTCTAAAAGATTGCCCTGACTTAGTCCCGGTGATGGCTGTGATGGCGCTTTTCGCGAAAGGCCCGACACGTCTTTGCGATATCGGACATGCCCGCGCCAAAGAGTCCGACCGCATTAGCGATTTACGTAAAGAACTCTTAAACATAGGGGCGGATGTTAAAGAGAAAAAGGATGAATTAATCATTTTCCCAAAACCCTTTTATCGAAAAAATGTTTTTCTCGACTCCCATCGTGACCACCGCTTGGCTATGGCCTTTTCGGTTTTAGGGTTAAAAGTCGGTGCGCGCGTTAAAGATATTGAAGTGGTCAGTAAATCCTATCCTGATTTTGTGAGAGATTTTAAGAGTATTGGCGCGCTTAAGGCGCTTAAACCCAAATAAATTTGGGTTTAACCCCGACAGCTTGATTAAATCTCTTTGAGATTTAATCAGCCGGGCCTTTGGCCAGATTTTGCTGTAGCAAAATCTGGGTTAAAAATTAAAAATCGTTTGACAGTGTTTAGCCTTTCATATAATATGTTGGCAATCTTGTCGTTACTTGTGAAGATTCAAAGTCTTACAGCAATTCCACATCCACAAAGGTAGACCTATGGCGGCGCTTCAAAAAGTATTTAAATTCTTAAAAAGAGCGGTCGACTATATCTTGGGATTATTTTCCAACGATATAGGAATCGATTTAGGAACCGCAACCACGCTTGTGTACGTTAAAGGTGAGGGCGTGGTCCTGTGTGAACCTTCCGTCGTTGCCATTCAAAAAGAAAGCAGGCAGGTTATTGCTGTCGGAGAGGAAGCCAAAAGAATGTTGGGCCGTACTCCGGGAAATATTGTAGCTATCCGCCCGATGAAAGACGGAGTTATTTCTGATTTTGCGATTACGGAAGCAATGCTTCGGTATTTTATTAAAAAAGTCCACCGCCGCAGG
The DNA here is from genome assembly GCA_964494585.1 of uncultured Planctomycetales bacterium. Taxonomy (GTDB): domain Bacteria; phylum Omnitrophota; class Gorgyraeia; order Zapsychrales; family CAZBRU01; genus CAZBRU01. The sequence goes on along the minus strand of CAZBRU010000028.1, from coordinate 3,540 downwards.
GTGCTCGTGAGGCCTCGCATGGTCATTGCGATTCCCTCTGGCATTACGGAGGTTGAAAAACGCGCGGTTACAGATTCGGCCGAGCAAGCCGGAGCAAGGTCGCCTGTTTATTTGATTGAAGAGCCAAAAGCTGCCGCGTTAGGTGTTGGGCTGCCCATTGAAGAACCCGCCGGAAACATGATTATCGATATCGGCGGCGGAACAACAGAACTTGCCGTGATTTCTTTAGGCGGTATTGTCTACTCGATGTCGATTCGTATCGCCGGAGATGAAATGGACGAAGCCATTATTGAATATCTTCGTAAAACTTATAATCTTATGATTGGTGAACGCACCGCTGAAGAAATTAAAATCCGTATCGGTTCGGCCTATCCTCTAGAAGAAGAGCTTTCGATGGATGTGCGCGGACGCGATTTGATTTCAGGGCTTCCCAAAACTGTTACCGTTACCTCAAATGAAATTCGTGAAGCCTTGCAAGAGCCCGTGCGTGCTATTGTTGATGCCGCTAAAGGCACGCTTGAGCATACGCCGCCGGAACTCGCATCGGACTTAATTGACCGGGGCATTGTCATGGCGGGCGGAGGTTCGCTTTTGCGCGGCATTGACAAATTGATTGCAGAAGAAACAGGCCTGCCCGTTCACATTGCAGATGACCCTTTAACCGCAGTTGTACTCGGTACGGGACAGATGCTTAACATGCCTTCGCGGCTGCGCAAGCAGTTGATTGTACCAACAAAGTTAGATTTTTAAAAAGCGCTTCTCTTAACGTGTGTTCAAAAAATATAAAAAGCTTTTAATTTACCTTTCCTTTCTTCTCCTGCCCCTTCTTTTTCTTTGTATCAAATCAACCCTTTTTACACCGGTTAAGATGAGCGTTGTTGAAGTTACATCACTTCCCCTGGAAATAGCCCTCTTTCCTTTCCGCGAAATTAAAAAAATATTAGTCTATCACAGCACCTACAATAAATATCTTCAAGCCAAAGAAGAGGTTGATCTTTTAAAAAGTCAGCTCATCAAACAAGCGGAAATGATTCGGGAAAATAAGGAACTTAAAGAAATTCTGGATTTTAAAAATAATTCCAGATACACCGGCATCATTGCTGATGTGATTGCGCGCGATCCTTCGAATTGGACCACGTCCGTCATCATCAATAAAGGCGAGAAGCAGGGGATTCGCCAGGGGATGCCTGTTTTGAATACGGCGGGAATTGTCGGAAAAGTTTTGGACGTCGGCCCTTTTGCCAGCCGTGTGATCCTTCTCAATGATTCCAATTTTAGCGCGGCCGTCTTGATTGAGCGCACGCGTGAAAACGGACTTTTATCAGGTACGCTGGAGGGCACATGCCGCCTTAAATATCTTTCCGCAGAAGCCGATATAAAGGCTGGAGATAAAATTATCACATCCGCGTTAAGTTCATTTTTTCCGGAAGGGCTTTTAGTTGGGGAGGTTAAAAGTGTTGAAGAAAGCCAGAATAGTCCGACGCTTGAATGCGTGATTAAACCTGCCGTGGCTCCTTCCCAGGTGGAGCGTGTTTTGGTTATTCAAGGAAAATAATGCCGCCGATTTCACTTCGCACAAAAAAGGTTTTATTCATTATCATCGGAGGATTTGTGCTTTTTTTAACTGAGAGTGTGGCGTTTGATTTTTTAGGCCCGTGGTTTAAACCCAATCTGCTCATTTTACTTGTCGTGTTTATCACGCTTCGCCATGGTATCCGTTATGGAATTGGCGCCGCGTGTTTGGCGGGACTCTTAAAAGATAGTTTTACGACAAATCCTTTCGGCGGTTATTTATTTTGTTATATTCTCTGCGCGTATCTTGTGATGCTTGTCACAAAATATTTTTATGAAGTGGAAGCGACATTTTTAAAAACCGCGACGATTTTCGCGGCCATAATTTTAAACACACTTCTTTACGCTTTTTTGATTTCTTTTATAGAGACAGTTGATTTTGGACAGGTTTTTTTGAGAATTGTTTTACCCGAAATCGCTCTTACGATGATTTTAGCCGATTTTACCTTTGAGCAACTTAAAAAATGCGCCTTAAAATTTTCCGTGTAATTATTACGCTTTCATTTCTGGGAATTGTGGCTGGGCTTATTCATACCCAGCTCATTCTCGGGTCGTACTATTATCTTTTAAGTAAAAATAACAGCATCCGTATTATTCCTTTGGAAGGCCGCCGAGGAATCATCAAGGACCGTAACGGGGTGGTGGTCGCCGGAAACCGCCTTGCCTTTGATGTCGCGGTTATTCCTCAGGAGGTTAAAGACAAGGAAAAACTTTTTTCGTATCTAAGTGCTGTTCTAAAGGCAGACAAAGAAAAACTTGCCAAAAAGTACCGCCTTAAAAAAACAGCGCCCTTTATTCCTGTTGTCATCACGGAAGATGTTGACCGCGATGTGGCGATTACGCTTGAAGAAAATAAATTTCGCTATCCGGGACTTTTTATTCAGGCCGATTCAAGGCGCTATTATCCTTTTAACGAAGGTGATGCGCATTTGGTGGGGTATGTCGGCAAAATCAACCGTTCGAAAGTGACCGAGCTTAAAGATTATGGGTACACGGTTCAAAACATCGTCGGATATTCCGGCGTCGAAGAATACTATGACAGCTATTTAAAAGCTGAAGACGGCGGCCTGCAGGTAGAAGTCAACAGCCGCGGGCAGCAGGTAAGGCTTTTGGGCTTACGCAATTCGACGAGCGGCGAAGATGTTCAGTTGACGGTTGATAATCGCATTCAACAAATGGCAACTGAGGCCTTAGGGGGAAGAAAAGGCGCGGTTGTCATGATGGATTTAGACAGCGGAGAGGTTTTAGGCCTGGTCAGTTCTCCCGCGTTTGATCCAAACGCGTTCGCGAGCGGGCCCTCCAAGCAAGAGATGATTCAAAAGTGGTTTTCCGATGGGGATTTTCCCATGTTAAATCGGGCCATCAGCGGGTCATTTCCACCGGGTTCAACATTTAAAATTCCCTTGGCGATTGGCGCTTTAGAAAATGATAAAATCAAACCTGAAACATCTTTTGAGTGTCCGGGATATTATCTTTTGGGTAAAAGAAGTTTTCGCTGTTCTCATGTTCACGGTGTACAAAATTTAATGGAAGGCATCGCGCATTCGTGCAATGTTTATTTTTTTAATACGGGAAGACTGTGCGGGCCGGATTTGATTGCGAAATACGCGAAACTTTTTGGCCTGGGAAGTCTGACAAATATTGATTTACCGGGTGAAAAAGAAGGTTTTATTCCTTCGCCGGGGCACCGCTTAGATAATCGAACACCAGGATGGCATGACGGGGACACACTTAATTTTTCAATTGGCCAAGGTGATGTGCTTACCACACCCATTCAAATGATGTGCATGATTGCGATGGTCGCCAAAGATGGAGAATATACTCATCCCTATGTGATTAAAGCTATTGGCGGGTCGGATGTGGAAATGTATTTTCCTCACCGCCGTGCTGATATTAGTCAACATACGCTCGATATCGTCAAAACAGGCCTCCGCGCGACTGTCGGAGATTACGCGGGCACGGCACACC
>CAZBRU010000027.1:2017-11539 GCA_964494585.1 uncultured Planctomycetales bacterium | reverse complement strand
CTTGCCTTAATCGGCACGTCTTGCAGGAGGGCCGTCGCGGTTGTCTGCCTTGGATATGTAAAATCGTTTACTTTTTTATCGTTTTGATAAACAACCAATTCCCTAATATAGTGCTTGGTTAAACGGCTTGAGGTATGTTCAACCGCTATGCGTAAAATTTGTGAAGTTTTATCGTAAGCGAGATTGATGACTGACGGCGGATGGGCAAAAACATAAGAAGAAAAAACAACCGCGAAAAAAAATACCGCTAAAAATACTTTGAGATTTTTCATGCCATTTACGACATGCGGTCAATCAAGACGTTGATGCGCGTAATAAGTTCAGACGGAAGTTCATCGCCTTTTCTAACCGCCAAATGCTTTTTTTGTTTTGTTTCGATAACCGTATCCAGTTCGCGAATGATCCTTTCAAAAGCACCGACAAGTTTATTGGCAATTTTGTAAACCCAAATGGTCACAAGTAAAAAAAGGAAAGGAATGACCATCAAGGTTACGATCACAATGATCTTTAAGCTAGAAATCGCCGCCATGGGGTCCATAACGCGGTTGGTAAAATCAGAAAAAATGTAAAAAATGCAAATCGCCAAAATCGAAATGATGGCAAGAAAGGACAGCGCGATTTGGTCGATAATGGTGCGCTCGTACTTGTTGGCCTTCAGCATAAACTGTCTTCGTTTCATTTCAGACATGTGTTTCTCCTTTTAGGATAATTTAGTTAACGAAATTAGTTTAGAGCTAGAATACGTAGATGTCAAGAATGGCCATGCTTTTCCTTAATGATAATTTGAGTTGAAATAACAACCAAATATTGTAACATGAATAAAAATGAACTCAAAAAAAATCATCTCCTGCCTTGCCCTCACTGCCTATATCTTCTTCTTTGTATCTTTGGGGAATAAATCCTTCTCGGAAACTCAGGAAAATCCTGCCCCTGAAAGCACAAAATCTATCATCCAGAAAGCCGCAAGGCCATCCGGCCACCTGGAAAAATCCGAATCCAAGGAGCTGTTTGATCTTATTGAGAAAAAAAGCGAGCCTGTCATAGAAGAGGCGCAAAAATTAATCAAAGATAAAAATTTTGAGAGCGCCGTTAAAATCTTAAGCAGGTTTGTCAGCAAATTACCCCTTGATGCGCGCCCCTATTATATGCTTGCGATTCTTTACTCTAATCTCGGTGAAGAAGAAAAGGTTTATAACATTTTAGAAAAAGCTACCGAGTATAAAATCGACTTTAATTTTATTTTTGAAAAATTCCAAGAAGCTGTTCCTGTAAAACAAAACACGGATGACATCGTTCCCGCCGAAAAAATATCGATTGCGACTTTTAAAGATAATAAACAATGCGCGATTTCTTTTTCTTTTGACGATGGGCCAAAGGCCGTCTATACCCACGCCTTACCGCTCTTTGATCAATACGGATATAAGGCGACTCTTAATTTAAACCCTGAACGCACGACAAAACACACGGATGAATCGCTTGGAACTTGGGAAGAGTGGCAGGACGCGCACAAAAGAGGTTTTGAAATCGGCAACCACACGATGAATCATACTCTTCTTCTCGGGCAGCCGGACGATGTCTTAGAATATGAAGTTAATGAGGCTTACAAAATCATTACGCAAAAAATGGGAGAACCGCCTTTGAACTTTATCTTCCCAAGGGGCCGGGGATTCTTTGATGAAAAGGGCGTCAAAAAAGCCCGCGAACGCCACATCGCCATCATTGATCAAGAATTGCTTTTGCCTGTCTATAAGAAGGTTTTCCTTCCGAATCTTGGAAGTGATTATCTCTCTTTGGAAACGGCCGAGAATCTTACCAGCTGGGGCATTCAAAACCGGCTTTGGATTGTGCCGCAATGCCATTCTCTTAAAGTAGGCCCTTGGTCAAGTTTTAGGCCGATAACGGTAGAGTTTCTACGCGATTATCTTGCCTTTATCAAACACAAAGAAGATGTCCTTTGGATTGATACCTTCAGTAATATTTATCGTTACCTTTTTGAGAAGAATCAAACAAAAATCATCACGGAGAAAAGCACGCCTCAACACTTAACGTTTCGACTGGAAAACAAGCTGGATTCAAAAATATATTCCGTTCCCCTGACTGTCATCATCAATCCCGCAAGCGGAAAACTTCAAAAAGCCTCGGCAAAGCAAAACAATAAACCGCTTAACGTTGAAATTCGTGACACGGTCTTGCTTGTCAATGTTGTTCCCACAACATCTTCTGTTTATGTCGAGTGGAAATAAGAATTATCGAAAGCAGGAATTGTTTCGGCAGGTTTTTCCAAAATGCAGCAGATGGCGGTTTTTCGCAACAACGCTGTAAAGAAACGGCCCAATAAGATTCATCCCCGGAAAATAAAAAACCGGAATCAAAACAAACATCATCGGCAGTTTTAAGCTTAAATTGCGAAAAGCAAAAAATCCGCTGTAAAGCTTCTCCTGAGAATCAATCAAATAAAGCTGACTCTGAGCAAGTTCTTTTGTTAAATCTGGATGAATGGTTCTTAAATCTTGCACTTGATTGAAATCAATTCCTTCAATAACGCCAAAAAGGTCCATGATTTCTAATTTTTCCAAGGCACTGCCGCAAAAACCGCATTGCCCGTCGTAAACCACAATTACTTTTTTCCCCCCTTCTTTATTCTTTTGCCTCTTACGCTCAATCCATCCGGCAATATCATCAGGATTTATAAATAAAAGAAGCTGCGGCGGGAAGAGAAAAAAGAAAATCGTCGGCACATGAAGCGTCACAACCAAAATAATGTGAAAGAATAATCCGTACACAATGGCAAACACTCTCGTGCGCGGCCACCACAGCAGTAGCGGCATGGAAAGTTCAGAGATGACAATTAAGATTCCGCTTAAGTAACAAAGCCATGGCTCGTGCGCGAAAAATTCTCGAAGAGGAAATTGTTTAACCACGCCCTCCGGCGGATAATTCATTAAATAATAAATCGGGTTGTCATGAAGCCAGTTTCCCGGGCCGGTGATTTTATAAAGCGCGGTGTAAAAATAATTGAAGGCAATCTGCATCTGCAAAAGCCTTTGAATAAAAAACGGCCGTTTCTGCTTGTAAGCCGATGTGTCGCGCCGAAGAAGGCAATCGAGAGAAAAATAATCACCGTGGTAAGACGTCGCGCACATCAAAAACATCGTCACCAAAAGAATATCCCACGACAGCGTTCCGATATGAAGGCAATTTAAAGCATAAAAGTAGTAACAGCAAATGACCATCACAATACAGCTGATTTGAGAAAAAAGCCCAACGAGAAAGAAAAGCCATGTGATACAAAACAAAACAACAAAAAAGTAAACAACTCCATCGGGACTGCTTTGGACAAGCGAAATGGCTTGAGGTGTGAAGAAATTTAAATTAATTTCTTTAAAGGCTGTGCATAAAAAATTATCGTCGAGATGAAAGAAAGAAGGAATGACGTGAAGCCCGACGGTAAGCGCGGCAAAAATACGGAAGAAAGAAAGTCCAAGTGAAGGCCGCTCTCGTAAGAAAAGCTGATTCCAAAGGTTAGAAATATTTTTAAACATATTATTCACACGTATACAATAAACGGTACAATTTTTTTGATGGTTTCTCGATAACCGACGGGTAGTAAGTCGCAACGACGGCAAAATTTTCGTAATCGGGAAATTTTCTTTCTAACAGCGCGCAAAAGTTTTTCGGATTTGATGACTCAACCGTCACCATGATATTGCGGTGAATGTTGTCATACAAAACAGCCTTGGTTTCTAAAATTTTGTGCGGGTCAATCTGTTCCTGCGCGCCATGTTTAATGCCGTAAACTTCGACGGAGCCATATGACGCGTCGACATTAAAAAACATAATCCACCCCGCCGGCGGAAAAAGAAATTTTGTCTTGGGAAGCTCGCGGTGAAAAAAAGGATTTAAATAAAACGCCCGCAGGGATTCATAATGGAAAATAAAAATAAAAGCGGCTGTAAAAATACTGATAAGTAAATTTCGTGCGGCTTTGGGCATGAATGACTTACTTAAAATCTTTTTCTTCAAAAACCTGGGCGGTAAAAATCTCAATCGTGGTTCTGGGGTCTTTCCAAGCGTCGGGCGGAAGACCCGCCTTCTCCGCGCACAGCACGGACAAAAATTTATTTTTATCCCAATGCGTTTCTGTGGCAACCTGAGGCAAAAATACTCCCGTATGAGACCCCTGACTGACAATCACGCCGTGTCTGCCTAAAACAATTTCGCTCACATTGTTGATTTTGTGCGGCACGGATAAAACAGAAATCTCAATCTCTAAATCTTGAAGCTCACCTTTGTCAACGGGTTTAAAACGCGGGTCTTGCGTCGCGGCGGCAATCGCCATATCGCGTACGGTCTCATAAAGCGGTTTCTTGCCGATAATGTTTCCAATGCAGCCGCGCAGTTGTCCGTTTTTACGAAGCGTCACAAACGCGCCTTCATTGACTAAAAGACGCGGGCCGCTCTCGTTATATTCCGTGACTTTTCCATTTTGAATAAAATTTGTGAGTGTCTCGCGGGCAATGTGCAAAAGGCGCTTTTGCTGGTCGGTGCTTAAATTGGGGGCCGTCCCGCCGGACTTCGGCGGGACGGCCCCATTTTTTTGGCCGTTGTCCCCATAAAAAACAACGGCGCCATAACCAACGACGCTCGTTTTATCACCCGTCGCGTCGCCGGAATTGCCGTATTTTAAAATTTCAGGCTCAAGGCCTCTTTTCTTCGCGTACAAAAGCGCCGTTGTAACGCCCGGAAATCCGCAGAATTCAATTTTTTTTAAAAACATATCCTGCCATAAATGAGCCGCGTCAAGATTTTTAACAAGAGAAAGCGCCGTAAAATCCATTTGCCGCGCGGTTTTATCGTCGTGGTAATGCGACATGTCTGTGCTGATGACAATCAAAATATCTTTGCGGTTACCGATTATTTTATCTAACGCATCTGCCAAAAACTGGCAATCGTCAAATTTTGGGCGTCCCGTTAAAAGCGCTACAAGCTTGAAATCTTTAAATGTTTTCTGTAAAAACGGAAGTTCCACTTCAAGCGAATGTTCGCGCGTAAACGCCGGCGGATACGCCTTGATGCGGTCACTTGCGTTCATAAGATTCTTTGAAAAGTCAGCATCAACCGGGATTTGCCCCAGCGGTGTTTCAAAGGCGCCTTCAGGCCAAATTGAAATGCCTTCAAAATCAACAAAGTGACTGACACCGATGACGATGATGGTGGAATATTTCTTTTGGCTGACCGCTTTAAAACTGTAGGCCGCGACGGGGCCGGAATAAATATATCCGGCATGCGGGGCAATGACGACCTCAATATTTTTATCATTTTTTACGATTTTTGCCAGTGAAAGCATCCGGTCAATTTCACCGGAAAGCTTTCCGGCGTCGGCTTCATAAAATTGGCCGCTCACATTTGGCGTTTTAATATTATCCTGTCCGAAAGTGGAATGCGGCATAAGAAGGAAAATAAAAATTAACAGAAAAGCTTTTTTCATTCCATAAAGAGATTATTTTTTCTTGGCGTAAAACTTGTCCAAACTAAAGCGCGAGGTTTTATCAAGCCCGGCAATCAAAATAGCCGTAAGGATAAGAAAAAAACTGTCGATGAGGACAACCGTCGATAGAGGAAGCGATATAAATTCACCGAAACATCCGCATTCGCGAATCGGCAAGTGGCGCACCAACGCTTGACTGACGACAAGAATAAATACAACAAAGAATCCCCACCCAACACGCAGGCTCGCCTTAAGCCACAATCCGGCCACAAGAAACGCCCCGCAAATCAATTCCACCCAAGGCAAAACATGCGCGAGCAATGCCGCGGTATCACCGCTGACGATTTTGTAACTTTCAATCACGAAACCAAAATTCTGATAAGGTTCAATGAGTTTTGAAAATCCCGAAACGATAAATAGGCAGCCTATCGCTATGCGTAGAAGAACAAAAATCATTTCGATGGCCTTTCTCCCAAAAGACGCGGAAGCTCTTCTTGAATAGTCGTGTACCCTACAACTATTTTGCCGTTGATAAAATACGTCGGCGTTGATTTGACTCCCAGTGTTTTTCCGTCTGATTTTTCTTTTAAAATAGCGTCCCGTACTGAATCTTTTTCAATACAAACATGAAGTTTTGTAGCGTCGATACCGGCATTTTTGGCAATCTCATCAAACAACGTTTCAGGTTTAATCATGCGCTCCCATTGGGATTGTTTATCAATCAAGGCATCCGTAAAAGGCCAAAATTTATTCTGCTCGGCGGCGCACTGGGCATAGGCCGCGCTTTTTAACGCGTGCTGATGCATGGTGCTTAAAGGAAAATACCTCAACTCTAAATAAATTTGCGAGGGATATTTGGCCATGTAGTCGTGAAGAAATTTGTAGCCCTTGGCGCAGGCCGGGCATTGCAGGTCAATAAATTCGACAATATGAAAAGGGGCCTTGGGGTTTCCGAGCGCTCTCGCTTGAATAGTTTTTTTAAAAACATCCGCTTGTTTAGAGGCCAAAACCATGCGGGTCGCAAGAACAGAACTCACACAAAGGCCAGCCACCAGAATACCTGCCGTCGCTTTAGAAATTTTTTTTCGCATATAAAGAAATTTTACTCTTCCTGTTTTAAAAATCAAGCTATTAGAAATTATTGTATAAGTTTCAATAAATTATTGATTAGCAGCATGGCTAAAAGCCCGATCATGACGCCCCATGATGTCAAAGCTTTTCCGCCGTCTTCAAGCGCGTCGGGAATAAGTTCGGCGACCACAATATAGATCATGGCGCCGCCGGCGAAACCAAGGCCAAAAGGCAAAAGCGGCTCAAACATCCATGTCAAAAGCGCTGACGGCGGCGCCATAATCGGCTGCGGCACGCTTGAAAGAATGGAAATCAAAGCGCATTTAAAGGTTGAAACCCCTTCTTTTTTCAAAGGAAGCGAAATCGCGATGCCTTCGGGAATATTATGAACGGCAATGGCAACCGCCATGACAAGCCCAAAGCTAAAATTTCCCGTCGCAAACCCGACGCCAATCGCCACTCCTTCCGGAATAGAATGTACAAACATCGCTACAAATAAAAGAAAACCTTTTTTTGTTTTTCCCCGCCCTATCTCTCCTAAATGAACATCATGACTGCAAAAAACTTTATCTGTAATAAAAACAAACACCGCGCCTAAAATGAGCCCTAAAGCGACAGTATACGGTGCCGAAGGAAATTTTACTCTTAAATTAATACCTTCTTGAGCCAAGGAAAACACGGCGGCCGCCAGCATCATGCCGGCGGCAAACGCGGAAGCGAAGCAGCGCACAAACTTTGAGTTCGGTTTGACAAAATGAACGGGAATCGCGCCCAGGCCGGTTGCTAAAGCGCTGATGACTCCGGTGAGCGCGGTCCAATATAGAAGTGAGGCTTGGTCAAGTGGTTTAGGGTCCAACATTTTAAGTGTTTTTTCCTGCCAATTGGCTGTTAATCATCAAAAGAATCAGAACAAGGGCGGCCGCGATGTTTAAAGATTGCGGCAAAATATGACAGGCTCCTCCGACGCTCGCTTTAATATTGATTCCGCTCGAAAGATAAATCTGATTTAATAAAAGCCCGAGAACAATGGCGCAAAAACAAATTGAGAAAAGATAAATCAGGACGGATTTTTTTCCTAAAAATTTTGTTAACACAACAAGGCTGACGGCGTTTGTCGCCGGGCCGGCTAAAAGCAGCACCAGCGCCGCTCCCGGGCTCATGCCTTTTAAAATCAAAGCCGCGGCAATCGGTGTCGAAGCTGAAGCGCAAATATAAAGAGGAACGGCAATCAAAAGAACGAGAAACATGGATTTCCAGCTGTAGCCTAAATAATTTTCAATTAACGTTTGCGGAATAAAATACGAAATGAGCGCGGCAAGAAAAATTCCAAGCATAAACCACGGCGCGATGGTTCCGAGCAAATCCACAAAGGCGTAGCGCATACCGGTTTTAAAACGGTTTAAGAAATCTTTTTCCTGCATTTTCGGCACTTGTGCGCAGCAATCCGGTTTTGCGGAAATATTTTCATTTTCTAAGGCAGGTTTTGAATCTTTTCCAAAAACATTTTGTAAAATTCCGGCGACAATCGCGCTTACAAAAGCGGCAAAGGGGCGAAAAATAGTGATGATAGGATCCAACAGAGCGTAGGAAAGAGTGATTGAATCCACGCCTGTTTCGGGTGTGGAAATTAAAAAAGCCAGTGTGGCTCCTTTTGAGGCACCGTTTTTTCTAAGCGAAACGGCTGTTGGAATCACTCCGCATGAGCACAGCGGCAACGGCACTCCCCAAAGGGCCGCCCAAAGCACGGATTTAAAATTATCTTTTCCTAAATATTTCACAATCTGTCTCTGGCTTAAAAAACTCGTGATGAGTCCGGCGATAAATGTTCCAAAGAGAATGTACGGCGCGGCCTGCGATAACGTATTCCAGATTTGAAGGCTGAGGTCTTTGATCATTTTTTACTTTATTCCAATAGCAGTAACAGCATCATCATCGAAACACCGAGAGCAATAAAAAGAAACTGCCATAGCGACTGAGAAGGGCGAGCATCATGATGGAGTTCGGGAATCAAATCCGATCCGGCCACATACAAAAATCCTCCGGCCGTAACCGGTAAAAGATAAATTGAAAAATTCTGCACATACGGCCCGATCAGAATAACGACAATCGCCCCTAAGAATGCGGTCAAGGCGGAAAGAAAATTGTACAAAAGCGCTTTTTGTATCGAAAATCCGCAGTGAACCAAAACACCAAAATTGCCGATTTCGTGTGGAATTTCATGCAAGATGACCGCGAGCGTCGTCGCGATTCCAAGATGAACGCTGACGGCGTAGCTTGCCGCGATAATCATTCCGTCCGTAAAATTGTGCGCCGCGTCCCCGACGACATTCAAAGCCACGACAGGATGAGAATGTTCTTTTGAATCAAGGACATGGCAGTGGCGCCAGCGTAAAAACTTTTCCAGAATAAAAAAAAGGAAAACACCGCCGATCACCAAAAGTGAAGTTGTTAAATTAATTCCTAAGCGTCTAAAGGCCTCCGGTAAAAGGTGGATAAATGCGTCGCCAAACAGCCCGCCCACCGCGAAACTCACCAAAAAAAGAAGGATTTTTTGAAGGAAATTCTGCTTAAAGGAGAGGGTGAAAATTCCGATTAAAGAGATAAGGCTTACGACTGTGATGCTGCCAAAGATATAAAGCCCGCTCGTCAAACTCATGATTGGCATTATAAAGTTAACGGCGAAGAAAAGCAATACTGGAAAAAAATAAAAAAGGACAGTTTTTTTAAAAACTGCCCTCTTTTAAGTACAGGCATGAGGCATCAAGTTTTCTCCTTTAATAACGCCGGAGGCTTTTCGCCTCATGTTTTCTTGCGCGGCCTAAGTTGCGCAGATAATCAACGATAACTTCGCTGACCTCGCTTGAAGACGCGCCAAACTTTTTCGCATTAAAAATAAGTTCAGCGCATTCCTCATAGCGCTCACGGCCTAAAGCTTCTTCTAAGTACAGCAAAGAAGTCACTTT
>CAZBRU010000027.1:0-1917 GCA_964494585.1 uncultured Planctomycetales bacterium | reverse complement strand
AACTTATGCCCTCAAATAAAAAGCCACCAACTCTTTTAAGAATCGGTGGCTTTGAATTTTCTGCTGAAAAATTTATTTAATTAACGAATCAAAACACACCTTTCCCTAGAGGCTTTCTGCACCAAGTGGCAGAACGCATAATAAAATATACGTCGTGTTTTTGATTCGTTGGGTGTTGCATAGTTTTTAAAATATATCACACTGTATCGAGAATGTCAAATGAAGTGTTACGCGCCATTTGCTTAATGTGGGCATTACACTTTTTTAAAATTTCTTCGCTACCTCGAGTAAGGATTCTCTTGATTACTAGTAGTATTCTTGTATCCCTGTGTAACTCCTTCTGTTGCGCCTCCAACAGTACTTGCACCTTTACCAATATATGTTCCTGCTTGTTGAGTGGTTTGATGTACTGTTTCACATCCGATAATTAATAAAATCAAGCCTAGAAAATATACGTTCTTAAAATTATTTTGCATATGTTATTTCTCCAGTACAACATCACCTTTACTTATATTACCTGCAAGATTGCCGATGGGTGTAGCTTTCGAAAACTTCTCTTGCACCTCAGTAACCTTTATCTGACCTAATTTCTTGTTCTCGCTACCTAATTGCATGCCTGTATCAGGATCGACTAAGGCTTCCCCCTGTTTAGATATAAAAAATGTGTCTCCTTCTTTAAGTCCCGCATTTGTACCTGAATTAACATAGATAACCCCATCCTTAACCATCATAACTTTACCGCTCCACGGGATATCGGAGGATTTCTTCGCAAGATAATCAACAGCTCTGTCTATTGCCATTTGAACTGCCTTACCTAGGGGCGTACTCTGAAAATCGGAAGAACCAAAATTAACGGCCCCGGAATATCCTAAAGTCGTACCTCCTGCCGTAGCTTCTCCTTCTACGCGTTTTGACTCAACAATTTCCCCAGTTGTTGAATTGATAAGTTGAATGATGATTGCAATATGCGCTGAGGCTTTCGATGTGTTAATGGACAGACCGTATAAGCTTATCCCCTGACCACCGCCGGATTTATTCTCTTGAAATTCAGTGACTTTCCCTTTTATAAGAAGTTGCGCAGGTACAATTTTGCCAAGATTAGCTGTGTTTGACTTGGTAAAACGATCACTACTGGCCATATCTTGTTCAGCCATGACCGGAACTAAATCTTTTCTTGTAAGCACAATAAATTTACCGCTTTGAACAAGGGCATCTGACAACTGAGTAGAGAAATCTTGGCCTAAATTCGCATAACTACTAAAGCCAGAATCATTTTCAAAGTCGAAGACTGCAACTGTTTTCTTTAAACCTTCTAAAGCATAACAGCTATTTGTACCAAATAAAGTACATAGGATTATTCCTAAAACTAAAAATATTTTTTTCATGTATCCCCTTTCTGATTGTATCGAGTTAAAAATTACACGCTTTACCCTTTCCGGTAGATAGAAGTATATCACCCAACGTATTGGGTGTCAAATATGGCTACCTCTTAATATAATTAAACGCTATGGACGACGAACAAAAAATTGTGGTTGGGTTTTCACGGCACTTAAAGAGACTGCGCCGTCAGAAAGAATTGACGCAAGAAGAGCTCGCAGAACGCGCAAACATCTCTTACAAAAATATTCAATACCTCGAATCAAGCAAGCCCACTTGTCCAAGCCTAATAACGCTTCATAAGCTCGCTAAAGGACTTAATCTCTCTTTACATAAACTCCTGAACTTTAGAATTAAAAGCTAACCAACTCTGTCAGCAAAAAACTGTGGTAAGAAGGGCTGTGCGAGGAATAAATTGGTAGGAACCCAAGAATCTAAAGGGGCCCCGCCGCTTTTCGGCGGGGCCCCTTTTTTCAACATAAATACTTTTTACCCATCTTACTGCCTCGTCTTCAACTCCGTCCCGTCTTTCGGACAATA
>CAZBRU010000026.1:5836-11723 GCA_964494585.1 uncultured Planctomycetales bacterium | reverse complement strand
ACCGGTGACCTCGTCCTTACCAAGGACGTGCTCTACCGGCTGAGCTACAGGGGCAAAAATAGCCCATAAATCTTCATTTCCGAAAGTTCTTAAGTATATCCGCCTAAATATTTTTTGTCAAGATTTTTGTTTGATATTTTAAAGACGAAACCATCTGTAAAATGAAGGGGTTAGAAACGAGGATAAAATTCTAAATGAGTTTTAAAAAGCGGCGCTTTCCAACCTTCAAAATGCCTAACGTCGGCGTCCAATTTTCATCGATGACGCGTTCATTGTTATGAGTTACCGCTCCCTGCGTCAAAAGCCTTCGAGCTTCATTACGCGAAGCCGCAAACTTAGACTGAATCAAAATATCGACGAGTGTTTGGCCAGAATTTTTTGCCAAATCAAATTCTAAAATATCTTCCGGAGTTTCATGCTGGCTAAATGTCCGCTCAAAATCTTCGCGCGCTTTTTTTGCATCGTTAGAATTGTGAAACTGCCGCACGATGTCTTCGGCCAATTTTAATTTGGCTTCTTTTGGATGCAGATTTTTTACGCCTTCCAGATTTAAATCCGTGAGTAACTCGTAGTATATCCGCATGCTATCATCTGAAATTGACATCACTTTGCCAAACATCTCTTTTGGGGATTCATTAATGCCAATGTGATTGCCGAGCGACTTGGACATTTTCTGCGTGCCGTCTAAGCCGACTAAGAGAGGGGTAGTTATGACAACCTGAGGTTCCTGCCCGTATTCACGCTGCAGTTCGCGGCCGACCAAAAGATTAAATTTTTGATCCGTCCCACCAAGCTCAACGTCGCATTTGAGCATCACCGAATCATAGCCTTGCATCAGAGGATAAAATGTTTCTAAATAACTAATGGGCTTGCTTTCTTTGATACGTTTTTGAAAATCATCGCGCTCTAAAATGCGGGCAACCGTATAGCGGCTGGCGATTTCAACAAACTTTTCGAAATTAAAAATATTCTTTTTCGACGAAGACAAGAACCATTCGCTGTTATAACGAAGTTCAAAAACTTTTTTGCTTTTTGTGTTTAAGATTTTTGAAACTTGAGCGACATAGGTTTTGGCATTGCGCGCCACATCTTTTTTGGTCATGACCTTGCGCGTGAGATTTCGCCCTGACGGGTCACCAATCAACGCTGTGGCATCACCGATTAAAAAGATGACTTTGTGCCCAAGTTCTTGAAATTGACGGAGTTTACGCAGTAAAACAACATGCCCCAGATGAATATCCGGGGCCGTTGGGTCAAAACCTGCTTTAATGCGAAGCGGAATTTTTTCGTGCAGACTTTTTTTAAACTTTGCTTCTAATCCGTCTAGACTGATGATCTCGGCTGTACCCCGAGATATCTGCGTTGAGATTTCATCCATCGATTGAGAATTCTTTTTTAAAAGACGCCTTTTAAGAGAGGCGAGCGCTCACGCCGATTTTCATCTGCTCAACATCGACCTTAATCACTTTAACATTGATTTTATCGCCGGGTTTGAGCGTTTGAGCCGCGGTTTTATCAATCTCTGAAGAATAAATAAGGGCTTCGGTTTCATCCGGGAGTTTCACAAAGATTCCGAAATTCGACTGCATCACAACTTCAGCTTCTGATTCCATCCCCACGGGATATTTTTGCGGCATCTCCGGCCAAGGATTAGAAAGAAGTTGTTTAAGTCCGAGCGTGATCTTTCGGCTCATTGGGTCAATCCCAAGCACCATGACTTCAACGCTCTGTCCTTTTTTTAAGACTTCCTGCGGATGATTAATCTTTTTTGTCCACGACATATCGGAAACATGAATCATTCCCTCAAGCCCGGAATTAAGCTCGACAAAAGCGCCGTAATCTGTGAAGCTGCGAACTTTTCCTTCCGCCTTTGAGCCGATAGGAAATTTACTTTCGGCTTCAAGCCAAGGATTAGATTCGAGCTGTTTCATGCTAAGCGAAATGCGCTTGGCATCTTTATCAACGCTGATGACTTGGACTTCGATGATATCGCCGATAGCGAACATTTCTTGAGGATTCACCATTTTTTTCTGCCATGTGATTTCGGAGGCATGCAAGAGGCCTTCGATTCCTTTTTCGATTTCAACAAATACACCGTAAGGCATAATATTGACAACTTTCCCTTTGATCTTAGAGCCAATGGGATATTTGCTTGCGGCTTCGCTCCAAGGATTCGACATGATTTGCTTTAATCCTAAGGAAACTTTTGAATTTTCACGGTCAAAATCAAGAATGAGAACTTCTATTTTATCGCCAACGGCGACAATTTCGGAAGGATGGCTGATACGCGACCAGCTCATATCGGTAATATGCAGTAAACCATCGACACCGCCCAAATCAATGAACGCACCGAAATCGGTAATACCTTTGACGGTGCCCGAGCGGCGCTGTCCTTTCTCGATTTGATCCCAAAGTTTACCCTTAGCCACTTCGCGTTCTTTTTGAATAACATCCCTGCGGGAAAGGATAAGATTGCGGCGGGCTTTATTCATCTTGGCAATTTGGAACTTGTATTTGCTCGACATAATCTCATTTAAAGAAACACCTTTTAATGCGGATAAGGAAAGCGGCAGGAAGGCTTCTACACCCTGTACATCGACGATGTAACCGCCTTTGACCTGCTTGACCACGCGGCCTTCGACAAGGTCGCCTTCGTTCATGTCATTTGAAATCTTCTGCCAGCCTTTCATACGTTCGGCCTTGGCATAGGAAAGGACAAGATAACCCTCGTCATCCTCAATCGATTCAACCAACACTTCAATTTCTTTACCGACAACAAGGTCTTCCGTATAACTAAACTCTTCGGTGGGAATAAATCCTTCGGATTTAAAACCGATGTCAACGACTACCTCTTTTTCGGTAATCCTGGCAATGGTGCCTTTGACGACCTCGCCTTCTTTAATTGCTTTCAAGGTCTTTTCGTACATCGCAAACATGAGAGACTGCTTATCAGTCATATTAAAATATCCTCTTTTTTTTGAATTCTTTAAAAAACTTTCCAAAAAATACTTGGAAGGGATTTTTAAAGTACCCAATTATGTGCGCAAAAGTATTATTTGTCAAATAAAATTTTAATCTAAGGAGAGCGCAATGATTCCCCGCATAATCTGGCGGGCTATATTAAGGTAGGAATCGGAAGGGTCAAATGAAGAGGGCTTGCCTAAAGTAATCGTGATGCGTGAGGGACAAATATATTTTTTCCCGGGAGGAAAGACTTTATCAGAACCCTTGATGAACGCAGGAATCACGGGAACGCCGGCTTTTGTTGCAATCAGCCCGATGCCGGCTTCGACAATGTTTTCATCCATCGTTGAAAGCCGAGTGCCTTGCGGAAAAATAAGAACGCCTTCCCCTTTTTGAAGCCTTCGTAAGATTTCTTTGATGGCGCTTTTATCGGCCGAATCTCTTTTAATAGGAATCGCGCCAAGCCGATAAAGAAAAAAGTTAAAAAAATTATTTTTAAAAAGCGTGTCCTTCGCGACATAATTCAATTTTCTTCCGCGAAGCGAGCAAGGGTATCCGACAAGCGGCGGGTCAATATAGCTGATGTGATTGCTCGCGATAATAAATCCGCCTTTTTTGGGGATATTATTTAGGCCGGAAATTTTGGTGGGAAAAAATATATTAAAAACAGTAACGCCCAAAAGATAGGCGAAGAAATAAACCATTATTTGATTTTTTTAAGAAATGACTCGCCGAAACGAATCACGGCCTTGGCTCTCGATTGGGATTTAGCCTCGGCGTAAATACGCACCAAAGGCTCCGTGCCTGAAGGCCGGTACATGAGCCAGCTTTCATCTTCGCAGATAAGTTTAATGCCGTCAAAATCTTTGGTATCCACAACCTTTTTTCCTAAAATGCGTTTAATGTCTTTAGCCCTATCAATATCAACGGGTTCTTTTCCAAGCTTTAAATCGGCGCGTTCATAGTGATAGCGGCCGAATTCATCTTCCATGTCCTGGGCGAGTTTTTTAATACTTTTTTTCTGGTACACCATCATTTCAAGAAGAAGGAGTCCCGCAAGCGTACCGTCACGTTCGGGAATATAATCTTGAAATCCCATGCCGCCCGCCTCTTCGCCGCCGGCCACAATATTTTCGGAGACCATCAAATCCGAGATGTATTTAAATCCCACAGGCGTTTCGTAAAGCTTGAGATTGAGTTTCTTCGCGATATTATCCATCATGGTCGTGCCGCAAATGGTTTTGACAATCCCGCCCGTGCGCCCGCGGTTTCGGACCAAATGCAAAATAAGAAGCCCGAGAATTTTTTGAGGATGAATAAATTCACCGCCTGAGGCTACCGCCGCAATGCGGTCGGCGTCACCGTCTAAAATTAATCCTAAATCAAATTTTTCTTTTTTAACCCTCATCAAAAGCTCCTGAACATATTCAACTATCGGTTCCGGCTTTCCACCATCAAAAGACGGATTAATGTCATCGCGCATGATGGTAAGTTTAATCTTTGTTCCTTCTAAAACCCGGCGAATAAGCGCGTTGCCGCTTCCGTGCATGACGTCAGCAATCACCTTGTAATTTGCGTGTCTGATCTTTGAAAGGTCGAGATAATTTCTTAAAAATTTTACGTATTCCTCTTTAAAGTCATGCATGACGACGCGTTGATCCTTCTTCGCTTCCTCTATATCTATCGTTTTGACTTCTGTTTTCCCCATATAATTTTCAAGAGAACCTGTAATATCACCGGAAGCCGCGCCGCCTTTATCCGTCTTAATTTTAATGCCGTTAAATTGTGCCGGATTGTGGCTTGCCGTAATCATGACGCCGGCTAAGGCATTTAATTTCGTCACGCCGAAACTTAGAGAAGGCGTTGGGATTGCCGCGTCAGAGAGAAAAACTTCGATGTTATTCGCGGCTAAAACCTGCGCCACAATTCTTGCATATGTGGAAGATAAAAATCGCGTGTCATAGCCCACCGCGACGCGCTTGGGCACATCTGATTTTTTTCTTAAATCACGATTGACCCATTCACTGATGGCTTGAGCGACAATCGAAACATTTTTAAAAGTAAATGCCTCAGAAATAACGGCACGCCATCCGTCAGTTCCAAATTTAATCTCGCTTTTTATTTCTGTATTTTCGAGAGGTTTTTTTGTTTTCGTTAATTTACGTTTTTTTGCCATGAAAAGTTCTCCTCTAATGAATTTATTTGACGTTATAAAGTTTGTGTTTGCGAATATAGCTTAAAACACTGTCCGGTACAAAATATTTTGTCGTTTTTCCGTGGGCTAAACACTGGCGGACATAGGACGATGAAATGTCAATTCCCGGCATCACAACCGAATGATACGCAATTCCGGAAGTCTTTTTGTATTCGCCGGGACGATTCACAACAATAAACGTCGCGATTTTTAAAATATCATCTATGTATTTCCAATTCTTAAGCTGCGAGAGCGCGTCACCGCCGATAATAAAAAAAAGCTCTGAGTCTTTCGGAAAGATTCTTCGAAAATACCAAAGCGTGTCAATCGTATAAGATTTCCCCTTCTTCTTGATTTCAAAATCAGAAATTTCAAAATAGGGGTTCCCCTTGATAGCCAAGCGAGCCATATTATAGCGGTCGTGGGCCGGCGCGACAACGTTTACGTTCTTATGCGGAGGAAGATGCGAAGGAACAAAGATTATCTTTTCAAGATGCATTTTTTCCTGGGCCATCTGGGCAATCGCCAAGTGGCCGATATGAATCGGGTTAAACGTCCCCCCTAAAACTCCGATACGCTTCATGTACGTATTTGTCCTTTTCCGAAAATCAAATATTTATACGTCGTGAGCTCCTCGAGCGCCACAGGCCCGCGGGCATGAAGCTTGTCTGTGCTGATACCGATTTCCGCGCCCATGCCAAACTCATGGCCGTCGGTAAAACGCGTTGA
>CAZBRU010000026.1:0-5826 GCA_964494585.1 uncultured Planctomycetales bacterium | reverse complement strand
TGAAGCATTCACATACACACACGCCGCATCAACAGAATTTAAAAATTCTTCCGCTTCTTTTTTGTCTTTTGTAATAATCGCTTCTGAATGCCGTGACCCGTGACGATTAATATGTTCGACCGCCTCTTTTAAATTATCGACGACTTTAACTGATAATATGAGATCGAGATACTCTGTGTCCCAATCTTCATCGGTTGCGGCCTTGACCTGCTTTGTAAAAAGTGCGCGCGTTCGCTCGCAGCCGCGGATTTCAACGCCGGCTTTTCTATAATCTTCCATCATGAAAGGCAAAAATTTGGAAGCCACCTTCGCGTTCACGAGAAGCGTTTCCATGGCGTTGCACACCGAAGGCTTTTGCACTTTGGCATTAAAACAAATCTTGCGCGCCATCGCAAGATCGGCTTTGTCGCTCACATAGGTATGGCAAAGACCTTTATCATTTTTCACAACAGGAATATTCGAATTTTCCATAATGAACTTAATCAAACTCTCGCCGCCGCGGGGAATAATCAAATCAATATATTTATCAAGCCTTAAAAGAAACTTGACCGCCTGACGGTCAGTAGAGGCGATAAATTGAATTGCCTCTGAAGGAATTTTGGATTTCTTAATAACGTTTTTTAAGACTTCAAAAATCGCTTTATTAGAATAAAAAGCCTCGCTCCCGCCTTTTAAAATGACTGCGTTTCCTGATTTGATGCAAAGTCCGATGCAGTCGCTGGTCACATTAGGACGCGATTCATAAATCACACCAATGGTGCCAATCGGAACGCGTACACGCTTAATCAAAAGTCCGTTAGGACGCTTAATGGTTTTAATAACTTCCCCAACGGGATCTTTCAACTTCGCCGTATCCAAAAGACATTGTGCCATTTCGTCGATGTGTTTTTGCTTTAAAACAAGTCTATCCACCAAAGCCTTGGCGTATCCTTTTTGACGAGTGGCTTGCACATCTTTTTCGTTTTCAGAAATTAAATGTACGCTTTGCCGCACGAGCGCCTTAGCCATGGATTTTAAAACAGAATTTTTTACAACCGTTGGAACTTTGGCCAATTCTAAAGATGCTTTTTTGACAGCCTGCGCCATATGAAAAATGTGTTCCTCTAAATTGATTGCATGCGTACTCATTTTTTTGCCTTTATTTCAGGATAAGTTCCAGCTGGCACAACTGTAAAGTAAGTTCCAATTGGACGATCTTTGATTGGACGATCCTCAATGACGCTAGTCAATACATATGTTGTTCCGCTACCGGCAATCACGCAAGGAATCTTAGAAGATGTTGCAATTTTTACGGCTTCCAATTTTGTAATCATGCCACCCTTGGAAACATTTTTATTTGTTGTATCCATGGCGAAACTTTGAATTTGCTCAGTTATTTTCTTTATTTCCGGAATAACTTCTTTTTTATCATTATAAAAACCTTCTACGCCGGAAGAAAGTATCGTAAGCCGATCTGCATGGATAAGCTTAGCAACCATGGCTGAAAGTTTATCGTTATCACCAAATTTTATTTCTTCAGTTGCAATAGTATCATTTTCATTGATGATAGGAATTATTTTATTCTTTAAGATAGCGTTTAATGTATGGCGGGCATTATCAAAACGTATAGAATCATGGAGATCGCCCCACGTAAGCAATATCTGCGCACATTTAATATTGTCGTGCTTCTCAAACAAATTGCTATATGTTCGCATGAGAACATTTTGCCCGACCGCTGCGCAAGCTTGCAATGAAGCTAAATCTTTGGGGCGTACTCCTAAGCCCATTTCGCTCATTCCAAGAACAATAGCGCCGGAACTAACCAGAATAATCTCTATTCCTTTTTTGTGCAAATCGCTCATCTCTTTGACAAGCGCAGAAAGATCGCTTTTTTCCGGATTCTTTTTGTGCGCCTCAATGACGCCCGATCCAATTTTTACAACTATGCGTTTGATGGTTCGTGACATAAGACGTCCTTCATCGCTTCGACTAGTTTCTCTAAACCTTTCTGTTCTAACGCTGAAATCTTAAAGACTTTTAGTTTTTTAAACTTCGCTTTGAACTTTTTTAAATTGTCTTTTGCCCCGTCCAAATCCATTTTGTTCGCGACCACAATGGTATTTTTAAAAAATAAATTTTCACTATATTGCTCTAACTCATAATTGATCTTTTCGTAGTCTTCAATCGGACTTCTTCCTTCGCTTGCCGCCATATCAATCATGTGAACCAAAATCTTTGTCCGTTCAGCATGTTTTAAAAATCGGTCGCCTAATCCTCTGCCTTGATGCGCCCCTTCAATCAATCCCGGTAAATCGGCTACGGTAAATTTAAAATCTTCGCCTTCCACGATTCCTAAGATCGGCTGCTTTGTAGTGAAAGGATAATTCGCGATTTTTGATTTAACGTGTGAAATATTCGAAATTAAAGTCGACTTGCCCGCGTTTGGAAATCCTACAATTCCAACATCCGCGATGACTTTTAACTCAAGGCGGATTGTTCTTTCTTCGCCGGGTTTGGGAGGTGTGGTTGTTTTTTTGTTTTCATTGCCCCGTCCGCCTTCGCCGCCTTTAGCCACAATAACTTTTTGGCCGTCGGAAATTAAATCTTTAATTAAAAGCCCTGTTTTAAAATCTTTAATGATTGTCCCAACGGGCACCCTTAAAATGCAGTCTTCGCCGCTTCGGCCATTTTTTCCTTTGCTCGAAGCAATGCCGCCTTTTAAAGCTTGATAGTGCTGTTTGAAACGAAAATCTAAAAGTGTATGAATGCTTTTACTAGCCACAAAAACAACATCGCCGCCCCAGCCTCCATTGCCGCCGTCGGGGCGAGGGAAACGCGTGAGTTTGTCGGAATAAAAGCTCTCGCAACCTTTGCCGCCGTTTCCTGCTTTGACAAAGATTCGGGCTTCATCTACAAAAGTCATGGGAAAATTAAGCGCTGATTTTGGTGATGCTGAGGGCTGTTAAATTCTGGCGATGGCCTTTTTTCCACTTTGAATCCTTGCGTCGTCGGTATTTAAAAGAAATGGCTTTAGGGCCTTTTAGATGACGAACAACCTGGGCCGTGATCTTGGCGCTTTTAAGAAAGGGTTGGCCGATTTCGACTTTTAAATCGTCAACTACGAGCAAAACTTGTTCGAGTGTGATTTTGTCACCTTCTTTAGAGTCAAGAAGCTGCGTTTCAATCGTATCGCCTTCCGAAACCTTGTATTGAAATGATCCTATTTGAATAACAGCGTACATATAAACCTCCGCGTTTTTTTGTTAAATTATTCTATTTTGACTCGGCCCCTGCCTTCGCAGTAAGGGCAGTCACGAAATGAAATGGATTCAATGGTCTTTCCCGTTCGCGCGCGCGTCATTTCAACTAAACCTAAAGGCGACATGCGCATGACCTCCGTTTTTTCATGATCCCGTAAAAGAGCATCTTCCAAGGCCTTTAAGACCTGCTTTTTATGGCTGTCCTTGGACATATCGATAAAATCGATGACAATGATACCACCTAAATCACGTAAACGCAACTGCCGCGCAATTTCGGGCGCGGCTTCCGAATTGACGCGAAAAGCGGCCTCTTCAGGAGACGCATTCACTTTAAAACGTCCGCTATTGACATCCACAACCGTTAAGCCCTCGGTCGGTTCAATCACAACGTACGCGCCGGATTTTAAATAAACCCTTGGGTCGTAAATTTTGTTAAGTTCATTGGTGATATTTTTGGCATCAAAAATCGGCGTATTGCCTTTGAAATCTTCAATCTTATTTACCATCTCCGGGCCAATTAATGTTTGTACAAAACGTTTTAACCTTAAGGATTCTTCTTCTGAATCAATAATGACCTTGTCGACTTCTTCAGTCAAAAAGTCGCGCACGATGCGCCACATCAAATCATATTCTTTGTAAATCAAAGACGGAGCCTGTTTTTCCTCAGCAAGCTTTTTTATTTTTTGCCATATGCTGAAAAGAAATTTGGCGTCACGCACAATTTCCTTTTTTCCTTTTTCCAAAGACGCGGTGCGAACAATAAATCCTCCATTTTGCGCGAAATCGAGCTCATTTAAAATATCGCGCAAGCGATGACGCTCGTCGTTTTCTTCAATCCTCTTCGAAACTCCGACATGTTTATCGTAGGGCATAAACACTAAGAAACGCCCCGCGAGGCTAATATGAGTCGTTAATCGGGCGCCTTTTGTCCCGAAAGGTTCTTTCACGACTTGAACCAAAATTTCGTCGCCTTTCTTAAAGGTGACTTCGGGTTGTTTTCCGCTAGGCTTTTCTTGCTTTTCTTTTTTTCGAAAAATTTTATTTAAAATTTTTCTTGGGCCGGAAACTTCTTCTTCGAGCAAGGGATTGACCGTGTCGGTTAAATACAAAAATCCGTTTTTCCCTTCACCGATGTCAACAAACGCGCCGTTAATCGACGGCAAAATACTTTCGACTTTTCCTTTGTAAATATTTCCTAAAATCGCATTGTGGCGGTCGACTTCGATATGAAAATCATCCAGCTTACCGCCATCTAGAATGGCAACTTTTCTTTCGCCCTTAGCGATGCTTACAACAATTTCTTTTGACATATAATATTTCTCCAAAAAATAAAACTTCTAATGAATCAATCATCTTTCTAATATTATCATGATTTAAGATGAGTAAGGCAGGCTCGTAAGCTTGTCACGACGATTTCTGAAGGACTGCAGGAGCTTCCGGCATTATCACATGAGGCGTCATAAAAATCAAGAGATCCGTCTTGTCGACTGTTTTTTCATTCTTCTGGAAGAGAAGTCCCGCGATAGGGATATCACCTAAGAGAGGCAACTTCTTTTTTGTTTCAGTTACCTGATCTTTGACCAACCCCGCGATGACAAGAGTATAACCATCCTTGACCATGACACGCGTGCTGGCGGATTCGTTGCTCAACCTTGGAAGCGAAGTATTTTCGACAGTTACAAAATCTAAAATTGCCGTTACTTTAGGTCTAAGATCGAGCGTCACGTATCCGGCGTTATTCACATGAGGCGTCACCTCAAAAATAACACCGATATCCATATACGTCCATCCGGAAATCTGCAATTTCGCCTGCTCTTCATTATAGGTGTAAGTTGGAATGGGATACTGCGTCCCTACATTAATCACAGCTTTTTGATTATCTAGAGTGACAATCCTTGGATTCGAAAGAATATTTGTGTCCGATTTTGACTGCAAAAATTCAAGGACAGCCGAAAAAGCAGAAGCATCGATTGTCCCGAAAGTAAATAAACTTGACGCAGGCGCCCCAAAGCTTCCGGGCATATAAACATCTCCAAGGTCATCATTTTTATAAGGAAAACTCAGCGGTCTTTTTGGAAGCGAAGCCGTAATTTTCGCCGTCCAGTTGATTCCTAATTTGTCGGCATTGCTAAGAGTCGTTTCAATCATTTTGGCTTCAATCAAGACCTGCGGCGTCGTCGCATCAAAAGCCGGCATGACTTCGGAAATGAGCGCAAGATTGCTTTCTGTGTCGCGGACAATTAATGTGTTTGTGCGCGCATCAAAATTGACACTGCCCCGCGCTGTTTTCATTTTTGCAACCGCATCCACAATTTCAGAGGCCTTGGCGTAATTTAAAACAAAAGTCCTTGTCATGACGGGTTCCTGATCAGCCAAGACAAGCGCATCTTCGCGCCGCTTCTTTAAATTTTCAATCGTTGTCACAACGATGATGTTGCCTTTTTTATCATAACCGTAACCGTAAGTTTCTAAAATAACCTTTAAGGCCTCTTCCCAGGGAACATCCGTAAGCTGAATCGTGACGACCCCGGTGACTTCGGGGCCGGCCACAATATTTATCTTACTCTTGAGGCTCATGACACGTAAA
>CAZBRU010000025.1:0-12266 GCA_964494585.1 uncultured Planctomycetales bacterium | reverse complement strand
GGGCTTTTATTCATATTCGGGATTCTGTGCGCTGTATTGATCTCGCGCTCACTCATCCTCCTAAAAAAGGCGATCGCGTCCATATTTATAATCAAATGACGGAAACTCACCGGTTGCTTGACCTTGCCAACAAAGTTTCTAAGTTGACGGGGGCAAAATTAAGTTTCATTGAAAACCCTCGAAAAGAAGCTGACCGCAATGAGCTCGAAGTTTCGCATGAATGTTTTCTTAACATCGGACTTAAACCAACGACTCTTGACGATCATTTGATGATTGAAATTGTTGACGTGGCTCGTCGATATAAGGATAGAATTAACCTTGAAAAGATTGCGCCAGTTTCAAAATGGTGGAATCCTTAAAAAGCTGACACGCGCCCATGAGTAACGCTCCCATCCTTCTTTTCGCCTACAAAAGGCCGGAGCATACCCGAAGGTTGCTTGAGTCTTTGGCGAATAATGCCGAGGCTGCCGAAAGCGAATTGCATATTTTTATCGACGGGCCAAAACATGCTGATGAGAAGAAAGAGATTGAGAAAGTCAGCGTCATTGCTAAGAGCAAACTTTGGTGCCGAAAAGTTTCTGTTTATAAAAATACTCAAAATCAAGGCGTGCCTCAACAGGTGATTGGCGCAGTCAGTAAATTTTGCCAAAAAGAAGGCCGGGCCATTATTTTAGAGGATGATCTTATTCTCTCACCCTATTTTTTAAATCATATGAATACTACCTTGAAGCGGTATGCCAATGAAAAAAAAGTGATGGAAGTAACAGGTTATATTTATCCCGTTGAACATTTAAATGTTGAATGTGGATTCATGCGCGGAAGTTGCGGATGGGGCTGGGGAACGTGGGAACGCGCCTGGAAGCTCTTTGAGCCGGACGGCAAAAAACTTTTAGCGAGATTGTCCGATAGAAAAATGCGTTACGAATTCAATTTTAGAAATTCTTACAAATATTTTTCCATCCTTCAGGACCAAGTCAAGGGAAAGGTGGGCGGCTGGGACATCCGTTGGTTTGCCAGTATTTTTCTTAATCAAGGGTTCACTTTGTATCCGAGTGTTTCCCTTGTGCGAAACACAGGATTCGATGGTACAGGGACTAACGCGCGAAAATCAAATCAATATGAGACCCCATTGCTCGATCATCCCATTTCAAACTTTCCCGCTGCCATTGAAGAATCCGAAGAAATACTGGCCGCGATAATCAAATATTACAGGCAAAAGCATAATCTTGGGGCAAAGATTGTTGACGCCATCAGAAACATGGTTTGATGACTATGATTAATTTTGGAGTGATTGGTTTTGGTTATTGGGGGCCGAACATTGTACGGAACCTAACGTTCCTGCGCGGGGCCTCTGTCAAGGTCATCTGCGACGGGAATACCTCCGCGTTAAAACAAAGCAGGATGTTGTACCCCCACGTCCACGCCTCAAGAGATAACAATGATATTTTAAAATCAAAAAACATTGACGCGGTGGCTATTGTCACGCCTGTTTCAACGCATTATGAATTGGCAAAAAAGGCCCTTGAGGGCGGCAAACATATTTTTGTCGAAAAGCCGTTTGTTGAAACGGTTGGGCAGGCCGAGAGGCTCATTGCCTTGGCGCAAAAGAAAAAATTGCAGATTATGGTGGACCATGTTTTTAATTTTACAGGCGCTGTCCGCAAAATCAAAGAAGTTATGGAACGCAATACGCTGGGCGATTTGTATTATTATGATTCTTTTCGGGCAAGCCTCGGGCTTTTTCGAAATGATGTTAACGTGATTTGGGATTTGGCTCCTCATGATTTTTCGATTATAGATTATGTGATTAAGAGTAAACCTGTCGCGATTACGGCCCATGGCGTCGACCATTTTAAGAGAGGGCACGAGAATATCGCCTATATTACCGTTTATTTTGAGAACCGGTTTATTGCCCACATCAACGTCAATTGGCTTTCACCCGTTAAAATCAGGACCACGCTTATCGGCGGCCGAAAAAAAATGCTCCTTTGGGACGATCAGGAGGCTGATGAAAAAATAAAAATTTATGATAAGGGCGTTAAGGTTAGCAACAAAAAAGGAATTTATAGGCTAATGGTCGATTACCGTTCCGGAAACGCGTGGTCGCCTCGAATTGACCGGACGGAGGCGCTCAAAACAGAATTGGAATATTTTCTACGCTGCATTGCCAAAAACACAACACCCATCAACGATGGGAAAGCTGGTCTTAGAGTCATGAAACTGCTTCTTGCCACCGATGAATCTCTCAAAAAGAGAGGAAAAATGATTAAGCTATGAATTCTTTTGTGTGCATCGCTGGAGATGTGAAATTAGGAAAAGGCGTTAAGCTTTCAAAATTTATTAATCTCTACGGGTGTTCCATCGGTGACAAAACAAAAATTGGCGCGTTCGTTGAAATCCAGAAGAACGCGTTTGTCGGTAAAAACTGTAAAATTTCTTCCCACGTTTTTATCTGTGAAGGAGTAACGATTGATAATAATTGTTTCATCGGTCACGGCGTTACGTTTGTTAACGACAGGAATCCGCGGGCGGTAACGCCTTTAGGCCGGCTCGAAACCGACAAAGACTGGCAAAAGCGTTTTGTCAAAACACATATTGGCCGCGGCGTTTCCATAGGCAGCAACTCAACAATTCTGGGGGATCTTTCCATTGGCGAGGGCACCATGATCGGGGCGGGAAGCGTTGTCACCAAAGATATCCCAGAAAAAGAGGTTTGGGTGGGTAATCCCGCGAGGTTTTTAAAAAAACGGAAAGATTAAATGAATTTTTCTCCTTACCGCCTTCTTGAAAATTCATTTATTTATAATTTGTCTCAGTGGATTTTAGCGCCCGGTGCCGGAGTATTTCTTAAGAAACATTTTCGGTTGATTTTTTCAGAATCCAAAGGATTGGTTTTGGATGTGGGTTGCGGCCCTTTTTTAAATACGCCGGCGACGGGAAAAATATGCGGTCTTGATAGCAACTTTGGATATCTTAAACAATATATCAGGCAATCTGGTGCCAGAGGTGTTGCGGGATTAGCAGAGTCTTTACCGTTTCGAAGCAATATTTTTGACGAAGTTCGGTGTTTTGGGCTTTTGCATCATTTATCAGATGCCGCGGCGTTAAAAGCAATTCAGGAAATGTTTCGCTGCGTTCGGCCGCATGGCCGTGTCGTCATCGTGGACAATGTCTGGCCTAAAAATCCTTTCTTAAGGCCCTTGGCTTGGTTAAACCGTCGTTTGGATCGGGGACGATGGGTGCGTTTTGAAGAAAAACTTTTTGACTTGGTTAAGCAGTCCGGCGAAACCGAATGGACGCGATACCGCTTTACCTACACATTGATTGGGCATGAAGCCTTGGCTTTAACAGCAAAAAAAGAATAAGAGAAAAAAAGTTTTCTAAAATGTATGATCTAAAAAACAAAAAGATTCTGGTAACGGGAGGGGCTGGCTTTGTCGGTTCCCGTATCGTTGAACAGCTTCTGCAGGAAGATGTCCGGGAGATTGTTATTATCGACAATTTTATCCGAGGGTCGAAAAATAATCTTCGCTCAGTTCTGCGCTCAAATAAGATTAAGCTTATTGAAGGAGATATTAGAGAACGGGCTTTTTTGAATCAGTGTTTCGCAAACATGGATTATTGTTTTCATATGGCGGCTTTGAGAATTACTCACTGCGCGACTGAACCCAGAGAAGCCTTGGAAGTCATGTATGACGGAACGTTCAATGTCTTGGAAGCATGCGTCGCTCATCGTGTTAAAAAACTTGTTTTAGCTTCTTCCGCTTCGATTTATGGGCAGGCCGATTCTTTTCCTACCAAAGAAGAGCACCATCCTAACAACAATCACACGTTGTATGGCGCCGCGAAAATGGCCAATGAGCTCATGTGCCGTTCTTTTTATCATATGCACGGCCTTGCCTTTACGGCTTTGCGTTATTTCAATATCTACGGGCCGTACATGGATATTTATGGCAAGTACACGGAAGTTTTTATCCGCTGGTATCATCTTATCAAAGAGGGAAAAGAGCCTCTTATTTTTGGTGACGGCAAACAGACCATGGACTTCATTTATGTCGATGATATCGCGCGTGCGAGCATTCTCGCTCTCAAGGCAGATGTCAAAAGTGATGTTTTTAATATTGCCGGCGGAAAAGAAACATCTTTGGAAGAATTGTGCTTCTTGCTTTTAGAAGTTATGGAATCGACTTTAAAACCAAAATATGTCGCCCTTCCCGATGACCGCCGCAAGGTGGAGGTGTGGCGCCGCTTAGCCGATACAACGAAGGCAAAAAGAGTGATCGGTTTTGAGGCGCAGGTTGATTTGAAAGAAGGATTAAAAAAATTGATTGCCTGGCTGGACGCCCAGGAAAAAACAGCGAATGTGGCATGAAAATCATTATCCCCGGGGCGTCGGGATTTCTCGGCAAAAATCTCCTACAGCATTTACCTAAAACATGGGAAGTCATTGCCCTCTATAACCGCTCCGCGAGCTTTCCTAGTTTTATCAAAGAATCTCATCTTAAAGGTGTCACTCCTTTTTGCTGTGATTTAACTCAAGAGCCTGATCTTCAAAAATTAAAAAAGCACATTGGATCTAAATTTGAGACCTGTGTCTATTTAGCCGCTAATGGCGATGTGCCGCTCTCCCTGCGGGATCCCGCGCATGATCTAAAATCCAACGCTTTAGCCCTCATCAATTTCCTTCACTGTTTTAAGATTCAGCGGTTTATTTTTTTTTCTTCCGGAAGTGTTTACAATGGACTGAAAGGTCTCGTCTCGCCGCGAGTCAAAACAAATCCCGCGCTGCCTTACGCTATTTCTAAGCTCACAAGCGAACAGTACATTCAATATTTTAAAACGCAAGGCCAAATCGGCGAATATGTCATCTTAAGATTTTTTGGCGCGTATGGCCCGCTTGATTCCGAACGCAAAGTTTATACGAAACTCGTAAAGGCCCTTTACCTCGAGGGTAAAAATGAATTTGTTGTGCGCGGAGACGGCCAAAATCTCATTGACGCTATGCACATATATGATACGATTAATGGAATTCTTAAAGTCATTCAAAAAAAGGAATCCAAAAATCTGATTGTTGATTTTTGCGCGGGCCAGCCTCTTACAATCAATGAATTGGTTAAAAAAGCCGCTCGTATTTTTCAAAAATACCCGATAAAAATCATTCATGAGGGGACAATTTCGGAATATATTTCATTTCGCGCCTCACCAAAAGCCATGAAGAGGCATTTTGACTTTGAGCCAAAGATTCCACTGGACGAAGGATTAAAACGCTTTGCCGCTTTTTTAGAAAAAAGTTTATCAGGATATAAAAATGGTTAATAGTTTTTCAGGCGCAGAACATAGTGTTTCTCTCATTTTCCCCGTCTATGACGAAGAAAGCAATATAGGGGTTTTATACGAACGGCTCAATTCGGTTGTATCAAAAATCTCGGGATGCAGCTTTGAGTTTGTTTTTGTCGATGACTGTTCGCTGGACAAGACTCCGGAAATTTTAAAAAGCTTTTCTGAAAAAGACAAACGGATAAAAATCATCAGGTTCGCGCGCAATTGCGGAAGTCACGCGGCATTAGCGGCCGGCCTTTATGACTGCCGGGGAAGTTGTGCTATCGGATTGGCCGCTGACCTTCAAGATCCGCCCGAGATTATCGTGAGCTTGATTGAAGAATGGAAAAAAGGAGCGCATATCGTCTGGGGAGCGAGGGCTAAACGGGAAGGGGAAAGCTTCTTGACTCGTTTTTTCTCAAAGCTTTATTATGCAATGATCAACCAATTTACGAATGTACGCATGCCGCCTTTAGGGGCGGATGTTTTTTTAGCGGACCGTGTTGTGATTGATACCTTTAGGCAGGTCACAGAAAAACATTCCTCTGTGTTTATGACCTTGGCTTGGCTCGGTTTTAAGCAAATAACTATTGAATACGTCAAACAAGCGAGATTGGCGGGTAAATCAAAATGGACCTTAGGAAAAAAGATTAAACTGGCCCTGGATTCGCTTTTGGCTTTTAGCGATGTGCCCATCCGCTATATGAGTGTTTTTGGATTCTTTACCGCATTGTTAGGGTTCCTTTACGCGAGTTTTACCTTTTGGTATTTTTTGCATGGCTCACCGGTTACCGGGTGGACGTCTTTGATGATTGTCATTTTAACAATCGGCGGCGTTCAAATGATTATGTTGGGAGTCTTAGGGGAATACTTGTGGCGGACCTTTGATGAATCCCGCGGGAGGCCGCGGTACATTATCGAGTACAAAATCGGTTGGACAGATAATAGGCCATCAGTGTCAAATAAAGAGGCACGATAGGGAAGGTATACCGCGTTGCTGTCGTAAAAAAAGAGTAAAGAAGAACATGCGTGGTTATGACGGCAACCGAAAAGAAAAGGATAGACGCGTGGTAACCTGCCGGTTCACAGGGGTTGTATATTTTCAATTTATTTCTCCAGAGATGTTTTAAGACGTAAAAATAAGCAATAAAAGTTAAGACGAAAATAAAGAATCTTAAGCTGTTTTTAAACGGCGTAAAATGAAATACTTCCCAAAGCCAAGCAGGATACGTCACAAAACCAATCGTTGTTGATTCCCAAAAAAACATCTTCATGCCTTCAAGGGCCGTCAAAAAAGCGTACTGAAACGGCTTAGTGAACACTTTTTCCCGAGAGAGTTGAACCAGCGCGCCGTCAATTTTGTCTTTGGGAACGCCCTGATGGAGAAGCTCCTCCATTTTTCTCTGCCCTAAATCATTTTGTTCGCTCCACCAGAAGTCAAACGCTTTATGGCCAAAGAATTTTTCACAGACATGCTGGCCCGGCACCATGGCAACGGCGCTTAAAAAACCAGTGGTTGTTAAATCCCGGACGCGTCCGGCCGCATTCGCGTAAACATTCGTCGCCCCAACCATGGTCAGCACTTTGTGGCCGTTGTATTTTAAATTCATCTCTTTATAAGGCATCAGAAGCCGGTGGAACAGGACAAAAGCGACAAACAGCAAAAGCGCGGCGTTCATGAAATATCTCTTTTGTTTTTTTACCAAAAAGACTAACGACATGCCAAAATACACGGCGACAAAAATCACAAAGATATAATTGTAAATAGACCGCACGCACGTTATCAAAAGGAAAAGGAGGGCAATTTTAACAGCTGAAAAGAATATCTTGCCGCAGCTGTTTTCTTGGATAAGCTTCCAGGATTCCGCGCTCGCGAGAATGATTCCTAACACAAAAGGATATGTCAAGATTTCGCAGTACAAACTAAAGGCGGAATTGACCATGGCCGGAGAAATGCCGAAATAAAAAATGATAACGGCCAAAATTTTTTCGTTAATATCTAATTTTTTTAACAGCCGGTAAAGCAGGATTTGGCTTAAGAATAGAATCAGAATTTGAAAAACAGTAAGGACGGGATAATAGGAAATTGAGAGCGTATCCGCAGCTCTCATCGCGATCGAAATCACAAAAGGATAAAGCAGGCTTTGTTCGGGAAAGAGTTTAAAAAATTCCACCCAGCCTTGTTGATAAATAACACGGCCTAAATGCTCATATCCCAGAGAATCAAACTTAACTTCCATTTGTGCCGTAAAGCCAAGATAAGCCCAATAAAGAATGGGAATAAGAAAGGCATATGTTAAGGGTTTGCGCAGAGAAAAAGAATGGGCAACTTTACTGGGCATGATTGCCATTATATCCAAAAAGAATCTCATGTCACTTAATATTTAGAGTCGTTTACCGCAGCAAGCTTAGAATTCCTTTTGAAAATCCTATAATTATGTTAGAATTAACACCCATTTAAAAACTAAGGCCTTATTTAACATATGGAATCTATTGACATTTGCGGAGTACGGGTAAGCGCTGTCAACCTGACAAGCGCGTGCGACGTTGTTTGCGGCTGGATCAAACACGTCGTTAAAACGTATGTCTGTGTTGTGCCCGTCGCGACGATTGTCGAGTGCCAATCGGATAAAAGTTATTTAGAGGTTATCAATCATGCCGGCATGGCCACGCCAGACGGCATGCCGTTGGTTTGGCTTGGAAAATGGCGCGGATGCAAAAATATTGAACGCACGTATGGGCCTGATTTGATGCAAAAATTGTGCGACATCAGCCAAGAGAAAGGCTATAGGCATTATTTTTACGGCGCCACAGCGGATGTATGTAAAAAACTTGAGGTTTCGCTTAAAGAAAAATTTCCGAAACTGCGGATTGCCGGAACATTTGCGCCGCCCTTTCGAAAATTAACGGAAGACGAGCTTAAAGGCGTTGTTGCCGAGATCAATACCGCTTGTCCTGATATTTTATGGGTGGGATTGGGTTCTCCGAAGCAGGATTTTTGGATGCATGAATTACGCGCTCAACTTAATGTTCCTGTGATGATTGGTGTCGGCGCGGCCTTTGATTTTCTTTCGGGTGTCAAAAGACAGGCGCCGCGCTGGATGCAAAGGACAGGGCTCGAATGGTTTTTTCGTTTTTGTCAGGAACCCGCGCGCCTGTGGCGAAGGTATTTGATCGGAAATACAAAATTTATTTATTTTTTAGCTCGCAGTGCCATTATGAAAACAAAAGTATCCCATGAAAATTAATCTCAAAATCTTTGGCATCAAAGTCATTTACATCTTGATTGATTGCGCGTGCATTTTTTTCGTTATCTACACCTCTTGTCTTTTAAGACAAAAGATGATTGATTATCCGCTTAACTTACGTTCTCTTTTGACGGACTCCGAGAATCCCCTTCGCTTTATTTTTCTTATTTGGACGCTGACAACTGTTTTAGTAATGCATAATAACGCTCTTTATCAAACGCATCGCGAGCAAGGAGAAAGCCTCGAGATTTGGCGCGTCATAAAAGGTGTGTTTTTATCTTCCTTCTTAACGGCCATGGCCGTTTATGTTCTTAAGTTGTATGCCTTGCCGCGTACTGTTTTTGCCAACATCATGATGGGAATGATGATTATGCTGTCTATGTGGCGTGTCTTAAAAAGAGGGTTTGTTGAATATCTTGTGGCTCAAGGATATAACAATTTTAATACGCTTATTATCGGGGCTGGTAAGGTTGGTACGGTTTTGGCTCAGGAAATCAATAAACGCCCGGGGCTTGGGATTAAAATCGTGGGTTTTCTTGATGACCTGAAAGATGCCCCTGCGGATGGTGACGGGTTTAAAATTTTGGGTAAAATTTCTGATTTTCCGAATATCGCGCGCAGGGAGTTCATTAATAAGGTTTTTATTACAATTCACCATGATAGTTCTGTGTTTTCAAAATTACTGGAACAGGCAGAAGAGTTAGGCATCGCGGTGCGGGTTGTTCCGCAAGCGTTCGACTTAACGACGGGAGAAATTGCAAAATATAACATTGGACTTATTCCTATTCTGGAATACGCGCAGACCCAAAGTTTAAGAAAACAAGTCGGTAAAAGGCTTTTTGATGTTTTGATCGGCATCCTGGGGCTTGTGATATGCCTGCCTGTTTTTTTAGTTATCGCTTTTATTATTAAAATGGACAGCGAAGGGCCCGTTTTTTATGCCTCCAAGCGGTATGGCCGGCAGGGAAAAATTTTTAAGATGTACAAATTCCGCAGCATGGTTGAAAATGCGGAAGGCCTTATCGAGCAATTAAAGCATAAAAATGAGGTGGACGGCCCCATTTTTAAAATGCGTAAAGACCCTCGCGTGACACAGGTGGGGAGTTTTTTAAGAAAATACAGTTTAGATGAATTGCCGCAGATTATGAATGTGATTAAGGGCGATATGAGTTTAGTGGGGCCTCGTCCGCTTCCTATTGAACAGGTTGAAAAAGAAGATTTTAGGCAGCTTAAACGCCTGGAGGTCAGGCCCGGCATTACAGGGTTGTGGCAAATCCGCGGTCGAAGCGATATTTCTTTCGCGCGATTATTAAAATGGGACATTTGGTATATCAACAATTGGTCTCTTTGGCTTGATATCACGATTTTGTTTCAAACTATTCCCGTCGCCCTTAAAGGGAAAGGGGCGTATTAAAACTTTTAATGAGTTAAGTTGTGTGGTACAATCTGCGCTTCTGTTTCTTTTTTAAGAATAAGTAAAGGAATTTTTTATGCCCAAAAAGAAAGCTCTTATCACCGGCATCACAGGCCAAGACGGATCCTATTTAGCCGAATTCTTATTAAAAAAAAATTACGAAGTTTTTGGCCTTATCCGCCGCTCGAGTTCCTTTAATACGGACCGTATCGATCACATGTACCAAGACCCGCATAATAAGGACGTTCAACTGCGCTTGGTTTACGGCGATTTAAACGACGCCAGTTCGCTCAATCGCATTATCAAAACGATTAAGCCCGTCGAAATTTATAATCTTGGAGCGCAGAGCCATGTGAAGGTGAGTTTCGAGATTCCCGAATACACGGGAGAGGTGGCGGCCCTTGGGACAACGCGCCTTTTGGAGGCCATTCGCGATTCAGGAATTAAGGCAAAATTTTATCAAGCCTCAAGCTCGGAAATGTTCGGAAAAACTGAAGAATTTCCGCAGAGTGAAACGACGCCTTTTTATCCGCGCAGCCCCTACGCCGCCGCAAAAGTCTACGCGTATTGGATGACGATCAATTACCGAGAAGCGTACAATCTTTTTGCCTGTAACGGAATTTTATTCAATCACGAATCTCCTCGACGCGGAGAAACATTTGTCACCCGTAAAATTACGATGGCCTTAGCCAAAATTAAGCATGGCCTTCAAAAAAAATTGTATCTCGGAAATTTAGAAGCGCGGCGCGATTGGGGATTTGCGGGCGATTACGTGGAGGCCATGTGGCTCATGCTGCAATGCGAGAAGCCCGATGATTACGTGATCGCGACGGGCGAGACCTATTCCGTGAAAGAATTTTTACAGGAAGCTTTTCATTATGCCGGCTTAGAGTGGAAAAAATATGTGGAAATCGATAAGAAATATTTTCGTCCGACCGAAGTGGATTGTTTGATCGGCGACAGCTCAAAGGCCAGAAAAAAGCTGGGTTGGAAACCAAAGGTAAAGTTCAAAGATTTGGTGCGCCTCATGGTGGATGCCGATATGAAGCTGGTTGATAAAATGGTTCACGGAACAAAAAGAAGCGGCCGCTCATGAGTTTTTGGAAGAAAAGAAGAGTTGTTGTGACGGGCGGCGCCGGTTTTTTAGGGCGCTGTGTCGTTCAAGAGCTGAAAAAAAGAAACTGCGGTTTTATTTTTATCCCGCGCAGCAGAGAATTTGATTTAAGAACGAGAGAAGATATCAGGAGAATGCTTCAAAAGGCCAAACCTGACCTTATTATCCATTTGGCCGCGAGCGTGGGTGGGATTGGGGCTAACCGTGAGAATCCGGGAAAGTTTTTTTATGACAATCTTATCATGGGTGTCGAGTTGATTGAGCAATCCCGCCTTTTTGGCCTTCAAAAATTTGTCGCTATAGGAACCATTTGCGCTTATCCAAAATTCACAAAAGTTCCCTTCAGAGAAAAAGACCTTTGGAGCGGCTATCCCGAAGAAACCAATGCCCCTTACGGCCTGGCTAAGAAAATGCTTTTAGTTCAATCGCAGGCCTACCGGGAGCAGTACGGATTTAATTCCATTTATCTTTTACCGGTCAATCTTTACGGCCCGCATGATAATTTTTCTCCAGACTCTTCTCACGTTATCCCCGCGCTCATTAAAAAATGTTTTGACGCGAAAAAAAACGGAAAAAAGACCATCACCGTTTGGGGCACAGGGAAGGCGACGCGGGAATTTCTTTACATGGAAGATGCTGCCCGGGCCATTGTGATTGCCGCCGAGAAATATAACGGGCCGGAGCCCGTCAATATCGGAAACGGCGAAGAAATTTCTATTAAAAATTTAGTTCGATTAGTTATTCAGGCGGCAGGTTTTAAAGGCAGCGTTGTTTGGGATAAATCTAAACCCGACGGCCAGCCGCGACGGCGCCTCGATATTTCGCGCGCAAAGAAATTATTTAATTTTAAAGCTAAAATCGGGCTTAAAGAAGGCCTTAAACGCACCATCAAATGGTATCAAGCAAGCCATGAATAAAGCCACTCATTGGTTCGATCAAGCCATGGTTGTTTCTTATTGCTTGTTGATTTTTTTTCTTCCCATTGCTGTCGGCCTTGTAGAAAGTTTTTCCGGCCTTGTTTTATTTTTCTATCTTTTGAAAAAAATAACCATTTTTTTCTCTAAAAGCAAAGAACTCGATGATAAAAATATTTTTGCATATTTCAAAAATCTTTCTAAGGTCTTTATCGAATCTTTTCTGCCGGATGAAAGTATTTTAAAGAGGCCCATAG
>CAZBRU010000024.1:0-12317 GCA_964494585.1 uncultured Planctomycetales bacterium | reverse complement strand
GCGGAAAGACCGTTGTTATTTTGGAGTTGATGAATAACATTGTTAAGGCGCATAGCGGGGCGTGTGTTTTTGCGGGAATCGGCGAACGCATTCGTGAGGCAAATGAGCTTTTTCACGAACTTACCGAACACAAGCTTATTTCAAAGGTTATGCTCGCTTTCGGTCAGATGGATCAGCCTCCGGGCGCGCGTGCTGAAGTTGTTAATACAGGGATTACCTTAGCCGAATATATTCAGTCAAATAATAAAGACGTCTTGCTCTTTATGGATAACTTTTTTAGGTTTATCCAAGGAGGGCAGGAGGTGTCAACGCTCTTAGGACGCGTTCCCGCGGAAACCGGATATCAGCCGACATTAGCCTCCGAGGTTAGTTACGCGCAGGAAAGAATCCGTTCCGTTGAAGGGGGCGGTTCGGTTACCGCGCTTCAAGCTGTTTACGTTCCCGCCGACGACATGACTGACCCGGCGGTCGTCGCGATTTTCAGTTACTTAGACGGCTGCATTGTTCTTTCACGCGAACTTGTTCAAAAAGGTATGTATCCGGCCATTGACCCCACCATGAGCTCATGCACCAATCTTGACCACACGGTTGTCGGGCGGCGCCATTATGAAACGGCTCAGCAGGTCATCACGCATTTCAACAAATACAATTCCCTAAAAAGAATCGTCGCTGTTATCGGCGTTGAGGAGTTAAATAAAGATGACCGTTTGGTTTACGGGCGTGCGCAAAAACTTTTTAACTTTATGACGCAGCCATTCGCGGTTAGCGAAGTTTTTACCGGAAAAAAAGGTGAATTCGTGACTATTGAAGATAATGTCGAAGGCTGCGCCCGAATGTTAAGCGGTGATTACGATAAAGTCAAACCCGAATTG
This sequence comes from uncultured Planctomycetales bacterium, assembly GCA_964494585.1. Taxonomy (GTDB): domain Bacteria; phylum Omnitrophota; class Gorgyraeia; order Zapsychrales; family CAZBRU01; genus CAZBRU01. Next base: position 11,445 of record CAZBRU010000024.1, on the reverse strand, counting down.
TTTTATATGATTGGGAAAGCGCCGCCACTTTAAAAAAATATGTCAAAACAGTTCGATAAAATTTTAGCTGAAAATTTAGTCAAAAACGGTGCCTTGTCTTCGGAAGACATTCAACGGGCGCTTATGGAGGCGCAGTCTTACGGCGAGAGCCTGCAGTCTTATCTTGTGCGTTCCGGCCTGGCTCAGCAGACCGAAGTTTTAAAGGCTCTAGGGCAGGGACTTAACCTTGAATTTGTTAATCTAAAAAATATTTCTATCGATAAAGCCACAATTGAAAAAATCCCCGTGCGGGTCGCCTGGTATTACAAATTTATTCCTTTAAAAATAGAAGGCAAGACGCTTAGCTTGGCTGTGTCATCACCCCTTGATGTTAAAGTGCAGGATGAAATCAGGGTGCATTTAGGTTTTGAACCAAAAATTTTTCTTGCGACTGAAAATGATATTTTAGAAGTTTTTAAAAAACATTACGGCCTGGCGGCGGAAACCATTGAACGCATTATGACGCGTCAGCCGCAGAAGAACGTCATTGACATGACGCAGGACAAACAGGTCGAGGACATTGAGAAGACTTCCGAAGATGCCTCCGTCATCAAACTTGTTAATCAAATTATTTTAGAGGCTTTTAAAAAGCGTTCCACCGATATTCATATCGAGCCGTACAGGAACAAGGTGAGAATCCGTTACCGCATCGACGGAGTTTTGGTGGACGCGAATCTTCCTCCCGAGATAAAACATTTTTTGAATCAAGTTATCTCCCGCATTAAGATCATGGCCAATTTAAGCATTGAAGAAAGGCGTCTTCCGCAAGACGGGAGCGCGGTTGTGAAAACCAAAGACCAGACGCTTGATTTACGCGTCTCAACGATTCCGACGCCGAACGGGGAAAGCCTCGTGATTAGAATTCTTCCCACAAAAGTTATGTTTTTTAGTTTAGAAAAACTCGGCATTGGCGCGGAGAATATAAAAATTTTCCGTGAGCTTATTTGTAAACCTCACGGCATTATTCTTGTCACCGGCCCGACGGGAAGCGGTAAAACCACAACGCTTTACGCGTGTTTAAATGAAATCAGTTCTCAGGAACTGAAAATCATCACGATTGAAGACCCTGTTGAATATGAAATGGAAGGGATTACGCAAATTCAGGTTAATTCTAAAGTCAATTTGGATTTCGCGCGCGGCCTGCGCAGTATTTTACGCCACGATCCCGATATCATCATGGTCGGAGAAGTCAGTGTTTTTGAAACGGCAGAAATCGCGATTCGGACCGCCTTAACAGGGCATCTTGTTTTTTCAACACTGCATACCAATGATGCCTCCAGCGGTGTCACACGGCTTGTTGATATGGGCGTTGAACCTTACCTTGTCGCCTCAAGTGTGGAGGCTTTTGTCGCTCAGCGCTTGGTACGGATTATTTGTCCGCAGTGTAAAATTGAAAGCCCGCATGCTGAGGTGGAAATCAAAAAAGAAATCGCCTCCGTCTTAAAAATAAGCGACTTTAATCAAATCAAAATTTATCGCGGGCGGGGATGCGAACATTGCAGCAACACCGGGTTTTACGGCCGCACGGCGATTTATGAAATTTTAGTTATGAATGAAACGATTCGCGCGGCGATTTTGGAAAAACCGCGCGCTGATCATATTAAACAAATTGCTGTTAAATATGGCATGACGACACTCAGGCAAAACGGTTTAAAAAAAGTTTTAGAGGGCGTCACGACGCCGGAAGAGGTTTTGAATATTACGGCCAACGAAGATTTTCTCTATACGGGTACTCCGATATCTCTTTCTAAAGGTAGGAAAGAAAGCCCAGCGCTTGAGCAATCGTATCGTATTTTGCCGCGGGAAGTTTTTTCCGCAAAAAATGAATACGATTCACGTGTTTATACAAGAATTTCGGAACGATTAAAGATTAAATATCAAGTCTTTAGCGAAGGAGAAAAAACCTCCGATGCGATAATGATCAAGCCGGACCTTTTAGAGCATTCGACTATCACAAAAGATTTGAGCGCCGGCGGATTACTTTTTATGGCAACGCATCCTATTTCTATCGGCACAATTTTGGAGTTAAATATCCAACTGGAAAATAAAGGCGGCTTCATTAGCTGCCTGGCGCGTGCGTGCCGGATTGAAGAGGATGAGCTTACCAATTCTTTTGGTGTCGCGGCATATTTTTTAGATATCGCGAGCGCCGATAGAGCAAAAATAAGTGATCTTGTAAAAAATAAAGTTGAAGCGAAAGAACCAACGCTTAAGAAAACTTAAAACGTTAAAGAAAATCCTATGCCCATATTTGAATACAAAGCAAAAAAAGGTACCGCTGAAATTGTCACAGGACAAGTCGATGCGCGCACGCAGGAAGAAGCCATTGAATTCATAAGTCAGCAGGGTTTTCTTCCGGTTTCGATTGTCGAGCGAAAAGGTTCGCTTCCTTCCGTGGTAACCGTGTCATCGGGAAAAGTCCGCCCAAGAGAACTTTTGATATTCAGCCGGCAATTGGCCAGCCTTCTTAAGGCGGGCATTCCTATTTTACGGGCGTTGTCTTTAATCAACCAGCAGGTCAAGAGCCTTTTTTTCAAAAACATTATCCTTTCTCTTCATCAAGAAATCAAAGAAGGAAGGTCTTTCTCGGATGCCTTGACCAAATACCCTTCTATTTTCTCTTCCTTTTTTGTCGCGATGATTAAGGTGGGGGAAGAAAGCGGTAACTTAAAAGAAATGCTCGCGCGGCTCGCTGAATATCAAGAACGCCAGGAAGAAATTTCTTCAAAAGTGCGCGCGGCTTTAGCGTATCCCATTTTTATGACATTCGTCGGAATCGGCACGATTACCTTTATTTTAACTTTTGTTATGCCGCGCATCAGCGTTTTGTTTTCAAGTACGGGACAGTCTTTGCCTTGGCAGACACAAGTGCTGCTTGCCATAAGCTCCGTGTTTCAGCATGGCTGGCTGGCATTGCTTGTTGGTTTTATCGTTGGCGGCTTTTTATTTTCGTCATGGTGCCAAACGCCTTCGGGGCGTTCTTTAACAAGCCGCGTTAAACTTAAACTGCCTTTAATCGGAGATTTAGTTTTAAAGGCGGAGTTAGCGCAGTTTGCCCGGACCATGGAGCTCTTGATGAAAAGCGGCATTTCGCTTCTTAAAGGGCTTAGTATCGTGGCAAGTACTTTAAATAATGAAACTCTGAAGCAGGAACTTTTAGCTTGCCGCAAGGATATTGAAGATGGATCATCCTTGGGACAAAGCCTTCGTAAGTCAAAAATGATGCCGCAGATGATGACCAATCTCATTACCGTCGGTGAAGAGTCAGGTGCCCTGGGCCATGTCATGGGAGATATCGCGGATTTTTATGAAGAAGAAACAAACGCGGCCATTAAACTGGCCACGACGCTTTTAGAGCCATTGATGATTTTAGCGGTAGGGCTCGTGGTTGGTTTTATGGTGGTCGCGATGCTCTTGCCGATTTTCCAAATGGATATGTTGGCCAGTTAAATCATGAAAGGAACTTTTTGGTTTTTTTGTGCCGCGTTCATGATTTTGTGTATGACTAAAGATGTTTTTTCTGCTTCCGACCGAACAGACTCTTGGGCTAACCTTAAAGATAAGCATTTTATTGTTTATTATGAAGTCAAAGAGGATGAATCCTTAGCCCGTCTTGTGCTGCGCAACGCCGAAGATTATTACGAAAAAATCGCGAATCAAATTGGTTACGCGCGCTATTCAAATTTTTGGACATGGGACGAAAGAGCCAAAATCATTGTTTTTTCCAGCCAAGAAGCGTTTATGCGCGAAACCGGCCAGCCGGCATGGTCTAAAGGGGGATCGTCAGGCAGAGATTTAAGGCTTTTACAATCGCGGGTTATCATCACGTTTCGCCAGGAAGAAGATTTTTTAGACGGTCTTTTGCCGCATGAAATCGGCCATTTGATTTTACGTGATTTTGTCGGCTTTAATACAAAGCTCCCCTTATGGTTTGAAGAAGGTGTGGCACAGCTTCAGGAAAAAGGAAAAAAAGAAAGAGTCGCCGGCGTCATCAAAACAATTGTTAAAGGGAAAGAAAGAATACCTTTTGATATCTTAATGAATTTGGATATCCGCAAAGAAGAAGATTCGAAAAAGGTAAGCATTTTTTACGCACAGAGCCTTTCCATTATTGATTTTATGATTCGCAGTTACGGAAGCAGCAATTTTGGGACCTTTTGCCGCAGCCTTAAAAGCGGCCACGGCTGGCAGGAAGCTTTGCCGTTATCATTTAGTACTTTTATTCATTCGATGGATGACCTTGAAAAAAAATGGCTGGCAAGTGTGTCTTAAACTGGAGGATGCGATGAAAATAAATTTTAAAGAAAAAGAGGCCTTCACGCTGGTAGAGATTATGCTGGTTGTGATCATCATTGGGGCGCTGGCCGCGATGATCGTGCCCAGGTTAACCGGGCGTTCTGATCAAGCCAAGAGCGCGGCCGCGAAGGCGGATATCGACGCTCATCTCGCGACCGCTCTTAAGCTTTATGAGCTTGATAACGGAAATTTTCCGCCGACAGATCAAGGATTAGATGCCCTTTTAAATAAACCTACCCTTAGCCCTGTGCCCCCCAATTGGAGCGGCCCTTATATTGAAAAAAAACCTATCGATCCTTGGGGCCGCTTCTATCAATATAGCTCTCCCGGCGAACATCGAACCGATTACGATCTTTGGTCGAAAGGCAAGGATGAAAAAAAAGACGAGGATGACATCGCCAACTGGAAATAAGCGCGGCTTTACCTTTGTCGAAGTCATGATGGCTGCCGCCATTCTTTCCTTAGGAATTGTTCTTATTTACCGTTCCTTTTTTGCTTCCCTAAATTATTTGGAGCATGTGACTTACAGGCTGCATGCGAATACACTTTTAGACAATAAGATTGCCGCGGTGCAGAAAATATACGAAGACACTCATCAGCCTCCTCCTGCGGCACAGTCCGACAGCACGTCACTGACATTGAATCATAAAAATATCGATTTTCGATTTATCTTAAAGACGGACCAGGCGCTTGCCTTAGAGAATATTCATGAAGTCGCGGCTTCTGTAGAGTGGCGGGAGCATGGAAGGGAAATTCATTTGACCCGCGAATTTTATTTGACAGGTTACTAAAATATGGAAAAAATTTTTAGACAAAACAAAAAGGCTTTTACGTTTGTCGAAATCATGCTGGTTGTGGCGCTCATGAGCGTTATTGCCGTCGCGCTTTTTCATACCTTTTCAAACGGCCTTAAGATTTGGCAGAAAGCAAACGGCGTGGTTAAAGAAGAAGATGTGAGTATATTTTTTGACAAAATTGCCCAAGATTTGCGCGGCGCGATTGTGTATTCCGGGATTCCTTTTGAAGGGGAGAAGACCAAGCTCGCTTTCGCGGCCCTTGTTGTCACCCGGCAGGACGCGAATAAAAAGCCGCACGAAAATATGGATGACATTCATCAAATCGGCAAAGTCGAATATTCTTTCGATGAAGCCGATCAGGCGGTCAGCCGCCGGCAAGCCAATTACGGCCAGGCGTTAAAAAAAAGATATGGGCAAAGCCGAACAATTGTCTCTTCCATTCATTCGATGCGTTTCGAATATTATTTGCCTAAAAGCGGCGGCTACGAAATTTCTTCCGAACTTAAAGGCGCTGTTCCGGCCGTTATAAGAATTGAAATTAACTTCGGTTCCGAGAAAGAACCGCGGCAGATGATTAAGGTCATCAATATTCCGATTGGAACATGATATTAAATTTTAAAAAAAATATCTTTTTAAAGCAACAGCGCGGAACAATTTTAATTTTAGCATTGTGGACGCTTACGTTTCTTTCTGTGCTCGCGGTCAGTATAGGCGGCGGTATTCGTCAAAAATTTATCTTGCTCGAGCGCTTGGAAGAGCGGCAGAAATTACGGCTTACTACTGAAGCGGGAATAAAAAAGGCTATAGCGCTTCTTATCGCGAGTCAAAATAGCGCGACGGCACATCTTTTTTCTATCGCCGAAAAATCTTTAAGCGGTGACAATGCCAGGCAATTTTCGAACATTGCGCTTAACGACAGCGTGTGTGAGGTCAGTGTTCCGATTTTTGCGCCCCAAGGAAAAAAACAAGGTCAGCGTTTTGGCATCGAAGACGAAGAAGGGAAGCTTAATCTTAATAAAGCTGATGTGAATACGCTAAACGCCCTCATTCAAAATGTCACAGGCCTTAGTGAACTGCAGTCTGGAAAATTGGCGACGGCTATTTATGACTGGCGCATTTCCAAGGAAGAGGACAGTGAAGGGTTTTTTAAAGATGTTTATTACGACAACTTACAGTATCCGTATGTTCAAAAGCATGGAAACTTTGAAACCTTGGATGAACTTTTGCTTGTTAAGGGGATGAGCCAGAATATCTTTGACCAACTTGTGCATTACGCGACCATTTATGGAAACGGTAAAGTCAATATCAATACGGCCTCTAAACCGGCCTTGATGGTTCTGGGGTTAAGTGAAGGCGCCGCAGACAAACTCCTTCAGTGCCGCCAGGGGACAGACGGCGCGGAGGGTACAGAGGACGATTACATTTTCTTGCATGCGTCCGATATCATCGTGGATCTTCAAAATGAAAAATTAAACGGCAACGAAGTGGCTGAATTCAACGAACTTAATTCTACGGGAAAGATAACGACCATGTCCTCCAATTATTCTATTCGGGCCGTGGGCCATCTTCTTAAAAAAGATGTTTCAAAAACTATTTCCTGCATTTACAATACCAGTGAACATAAAATAAAATACTGGAAAGAAAGCTAAGCGATTATGGCGCAGGCAAATTGTTTTTGTTTTCAACTTACCGAAGAGTTTCTGCGCGCGGCCTATTTTAAGGGCGGGGAATGCCTGCATGCCTCGGTTCATGATGTCCGCGGCGTGGCCGACGAAGAAATCGCAAAGATTTTTAAAAATTTAACCGGGCAGCTTCGCCTTAAAAAGAATCTTCCCGTGATTCTCGTGATCGCGCCCGGCGCGACCACCAACAAAAATATTGAAATCCCTTCCGTTGACCGCGAAGAAATCAAATCCATCATTAATCTTCAGGCCGGGCGGCACACTCCTTATTCGAGAGAAGAAATTTTAGTCGACTATATCAATATCGGTGTTTTCCAGCGTAACTACAGCAAGGTTTTGCTGGTCATCATCAACCGCAATATTATCAAAAAGCCGCTTAACCTTTTAACGCAGGTTAATCTAAAGTTGAACCAAGTGCTTTTCGCGCCCGAGGCCATCGCGCATTTTTACACGGGAGCTTTTCATCTTGAAAAGTCCGCGGCACCGACCGGAATTATTGATATTGCTAATACCTCGACGGACTTTATCATTATTTTTCAAGGCGCGGCAATCACATGCAGGAGTATTCCGGTCGGCTTCGACCATCTTATTAAGGAAGGGCAGGCTGGAGCAGACAGGCTTTTAGGCGAACTTAAAAAATCTATCGAGGCCTACCAAGGGGAAGATATCGAAAAACCCCCGCAGGAGTATTTTCTTACAACCAATCATGCTAAATGCCAAGAACTATTGCCGCTTTTAAAATCTTTTTTAAAAGGAGACGTGAGTATCGGTTCATATTTACCGTATGTCAAAATCAATCTCGCCGCCGGTAAAATGGCGGAAGAATCTAATGATTCTCTTTTGAGTGTGATTGCGTCCGGACGTTTCGCCGGCAATTGCCGCATTGATTTGGTTCCCGAAGAAGTTAAGATGCAGCGGAATATCGAAGCACAGGGGCGGGAAGTCATCACGTCCGCGATTTTAACGGTTCTCATTATCGTTTCTTTATGTATTTTCTTTGTGAACAAAATCTATTTCAAAAGCACGATTCTCAATCATCTTAAAGCAAATTATTCCTCTACGCACAAGGAGGCCGAAGTCTTAGAACAACTCTCGGAAAAAACCCGTATTGTTAAAGATTTCATGAACAGCCGCCTGGCGAGTTTAGATGTGATTAAGGAACTTTATAACCTTATTCCCAACGAGATGTACTTGAACAATATCACGATTGACGACAAGGGAACAATCGTTATTCAAGGGACTTCAGAATCGATGTCGCGCGTTTTTGGGCTGGTCACCGCGCTTGAAAATTCTAAAATGTTTAAAGAGGCTAAAACCAATTCGACCTCCGCCAAAAAAGAGCGCGGAAAAGATGTCGCTGCCTTTGAAATTACTTTTAGGCTGGAAAGCGCCAAAGATGAAGGCAAGGGCGACGAGGCTCCAAAAGACGCAAAGAAGGCAGAAGAAAAAACCGCTAAAGAAGAGAAGGAATAAAATTGGCCGCGTTTAATATCAAAGAATTCTTTAGTAAACTTTCCGAAAAAGAGCGAAAAATTCTCTATGTCACGATTGTGTTCGTGGTTTTTGCTGTTTTAGACAGGGTGTTTTTAGGGCCCGTGACGGTACGGCTTAAAGCGATTGATGAAGATATTGATGAGCAAAAAAATATTATCAAAAGGGATCTGCGCATTCTTGCCTACAAAGATAGGATTATCAAAGAAAATAATGATTTTAGCACCTTTTTTACCGGGCAGGACAGTAAGCAGGAAGAAATCATTGCCAGTTTCTTAAAAAAAATTGAAGTGCTCGCGACAGACGCGAAAGTAAATTTAGTCAAGGTGAGCCCTTCGGAAACGCAGCAGCGAAAGGGTTTTGTAGAGTATTACGCCAATCTCGAATGCGAAGGCAATTTGGTCAACGTCGTGGCCTTTATGCACGCGGTGGATACAGCGCCTGACCTTTTAAAAGTTGTCAAATATACCATGAGCCCTAAAAAAGCAGGGTCCGATGATGTTTCTGCGGTTATGACGGTTACAAAAGCTATCATCAATCCGGCCGCAATGGATGAAATCAAAACAATTGTAAAAGGTGAAAAAGCGGAAGAAAAACTAAAATCTAAAAAAGAAGAAAAAGACGCTAAGGCTAAAGCTCCGGGCCCTGAAGGCGAGGAGCCGAAAGACAGCCCCTGGGAAAAGATTTTGGGCAAAGTCGCTCCCAAAAAGGGCGGAACGCCCGAAGGATCAGCAGATGAAAATGCAGATGAAGCTGGCAATTAGTTTTTTAGCTTTTTGGATTCTAAACTTTGGCCAAGTTTTTGCGGAGAGTACGCAGGAATATTTTAAGCAAGGGCAGCAGTTTTATGAGCAGGGAAATTTTCAAAAAGCGGCTGACGCTTTTGAGGAGGCGATAAAAATTAGCCCTAAAAGTGCCGAAATATATAATGCTTTGGGCTTAACGTATAAATCTTTGAATGTGAGCTTGCCTCGGGTGGCATGGTACTTTAAAGCCGCGGTTGATATTAAGCCTGATTACGCGGATGCTTATGATAACCTAGGAAAAGCTTATTATGGCATGGGCAATTTTTCCTTAGCGGAAGAATCTTGCCTCAAGGCCGTTTCTTTAAATCCGAATTTGACAAGCTCAAAGATTTCACTCGCGTGGATTTATCTTATGGGAAAAAAGCAGCCTACGGACGCCATTTACTATTTTAAACAGGTCCTTGCGAAACGCGAAATTCCTTTTGCTCGTTATGGATTAGGATTAGCTTATTTTATGGGTGGAGACAGCGCGTCTTCTTTAGAGGTGATTACAAGCTTAAGAATGGCAGGAGAAGAAAGATTGGCAACTCAGCTCGAGAATATTGTGAGAGGTTTCAGCTATGTCCCGAATAATGAAGGCCCGCCTGAGCTTCCTGCCGAAGAGCTGGAGGTAAAGCCGCCATCGGGCGTCCCAGGAAAAGCGAGCGCAACAGGAAATATTCAAATTAAGCCTGGCTCATTTACTGGCGGAACAACGAAAGTCCAATTTAAAGGCAAGATAACAGGAGGTGGAGTGAAAATCAAACCCGCAGGAAAAAATTTGTCCACCAAAGCAACAAGTCAATATTAATTTCAAAGTTTATTTTAAATTTTCCTCAAAAACCTTCCAATCAATTTTATAAACGTAAATGCGCGTGCGCTTTGTGAGAGGGTCGGTTTCTCTGATAAAGGGCTTAATGTATTTCAATCCTTTTCCGCCCAAATAATAGAGCCGGTACAGAAGCGATTTGCCAAGCCGAGGGTCGACAAGGGCGCAGCCGTAACGGCCGCCGTCTTCAAAAAGAAAAAGCGAGTAGGGGAGGTTAGAATCTTTAAGTTTTGTTTCCGCCACAGTTTCATTTTGAAGGCAAATAATGCTTTGCGGTATGCCCCTGCCGTATTTTTTGGATGTCACATGAGCGCTCATATCGCTTAAATTGATTTGGATGCCTTGCTCAAACACAAGAATGGAGTCTTTTTGTCCCAGCTCGGAAAGAGGGCTTGTATAATTCAACGGGCCTCCGGCGAGTTCCCATAAATATGTGATATAGGCTTTTGAATTCCGAGGGGGAACTTTCTCGAGGAGCTCAGAATCGTTTTGAATTTCCTCAACTTTTCTAAAATTCCATTTTCCGACAAAGCTAAGCTCTAAATTTTTTTCCATCAGGTCGTCATACACAAGAAGATAGGAAGGCGGCGGAGTTTTGTGCGTTAAATTGAGGAGATGGTTGATTTGGTTGATTGAAAGATAATCTTTTAGGAAATTCTGCGCGTGAGCGCGGCTAAGAGGCGTAATCTCATAAAGAATTTTAACCGCGTTAGAAAGTTTCATCCCGGTCTTTTGAAGATATTCCGCGGCTTCATTGGCGCTGTTGTTTAACATGCGCAGCAGTCCGACGGCCTTTTTTTCATCCTGCGCTAAAAAAACATTGGCAAGCCAATACGCCTGAGGGAAATTAATCGTCGCGCCGTCAAAGGTGACGCGCCGGTTGGCGATGGCCGTAATAAAATGGCCAGGCGGCCACCAGGTTGTGACAATGCTCTCGGGCGGAGTCCGTTCTTTGACTTCAGTCAAAGCCTTTTGCCATGTGTCATTGAAAATCGGGCGCCATTCGAAAATTGCGTCTTCGGCTTTCGAAAATGTAAACCAGGCAAAAATCAAAAGGGCGAGAGAACAGCTCCCAAGAAACACAAATGCGGCTTTAGATTTTTCTTTTATTGAAAATATTTTGAAGAAAATTTTTTTGAAGGTATAAAAACTTTTTTCGAGGCCAAGTGTATAAAAAATCGCTAAAGGCGAAAGGCTTAAAAGATTAAAACGCTGCGCTTTCAAAGCCATAACAAAAGATATGCAAAATAAAATAGCGAGGACAATAAATTTGAAGGGGTCTTTTTCTTTTCGTTTCAGTACTTTAAACACGCAATAGGTAAAACCAATCAACGCCAAAATGAAGAGTATAAAATTTCCGTCCTGCTCGATTAAGTCCCAAAGGGAATTTTTTCGCAGCTCGCCAACGCCGATATAAAGATCAGGCCACAAGGAAAGCTGGGGAGAGAGAAAATTTTTAAGGGCTGTCCAGCCTTCTTTAAAGAGCGCGAAAAAATCATTGAATCCAAAACAAAGGCCTACTCCGA
>CAZBRU010000023.1:10954-12427 GCA_964494585.1 uncultured Planctomycetales bacterium | reverse complement strand
ACATGGCCGATACTTTTGAGATCTTTTAAAATATTCTTTCTGTTAAAGCGAACGATTTTTTCTTGCGGGTCCATGAGTTCAGCAAAAACCTTTCCGCCATTGAATATGATTTTTTCATTTACGTTTAAACGTTTGAGCGGACGAATCAGGGCTTTGAATGAATTTCCGTCGGAAAGCTGCTTTAAAAGAAAGATTTCGACATTTCCGCCGGTTTTTTCGCGCTTTCCAAAAAGCCTGGCGCGCATCACTTTGCTGTCGTTTAAAACGAGGATACTTTTGGCGGGCAAATATTTTTCTAAATTGCAAAATACATCATGTGAAATCGTTTTTTTCACGCGGTCAACAACCATAAGCCGCGCTTGATCACGTTTTTCCAAGGGAAACTGCGCGATTAATTCCTGCGGCAAGACATAATCAAAATCACTGAGCTTCATAACTCACAATTTCTACGCCAGGATAATAAAATTTTAAAATCTGCTTAAAATCGTACCCGTCTTTAGCCATAAAATTCGCGCCCCATTGGCATAGGCCGACCCCATGCCCCCACCCTCTGCCTAAGAAATCAACGTAATAACCCAGCATGACAATTTGGTAATTGTTGCTTCGAATTTCGTTAGGGCCGATGATATTTCGAAAATCCTTTCCTGAAATTGCCGCGGTGTTTCCGTCGCGCGTCGTAATGCGTAGACTACGAATACGGCCGCTTTCGTTTCGGTCGACAACAGCGATTTCTTTAATCAAATCCAAATGATATCCGCTTGCGTTTAATTTATCTTGAATGTCTTTAAGCCTCAGATTTCTTTTCCATGTGTAATGCGGCGAAGAAGCGCAATAAGGGCACGTAATACCTTTTAAGGGGAGCAAATCTTCATTCCAAAGCTCGCGAGCATCTTCGGTATGGCCCGCGCATGTGGCGTGATAATAGGCCGGCAAAACTTTTCCGTTATATTTCATCACAAGGCCTTTTGTTTTTGTAACCGCGATGTTGGTGCGGTAACGCTCGGAGGTTCTGCCGCCATAGACCTGCGAATAAATATCGTTGGTTAAGTCAAAATCTTTTCCACGGCTTTGTTCAATGCGATAGAGCGCGTAGGTGCGCGCGGCAACCGCCTGAGCCTCGATAGCTCCCATCGGCCAATGGTGAGAAATTTCGTGATATAAAACGCCGCCGATATACTTTTCCAAATCAATGGTATTGATAACCAAAAAATTCTCGTTTATTCCTTTCACAATGTCCACTTCCCCGCGCAAACGGCGGTCATTTAAATAAATAGTGGCATCATGAAGCGGAATGATTTTTAATTTATTGCTCAAATACTCGTGTCCGTCGATGGTGATGCCGTCTTTTGAGGCTGTTACTTTAGATTCGCGCAGCCTGTCCCCTTGAAATAAAATATCCTCTTTGTCTTGAGGCGAAATTTTAAATTCTCCTCGAATGGACAAGGTAAACGAAGGGACGTCCTGCAAAATGGC
>CAZBRU010000023.1:0-10854 GCA_964494585.1 uncultured Planctomycetales bacterium | reverse complement strand
CCTACGCCCGGAAATTTACCCACGACAAGAAAGAATAATCCCGCAGCGACAAGAATGCTGCCGACCAGAATTAAAATTTTGGCCATATCGTCCATAAGAAAAATTCTATAAAAGTTGTTTTTGGAGTTTATCTTTCGAAGAAACAAAATTACTTGTCTTAAGGTGTTCAAATGCGGATGATGTCAGCTGTCGTCCGCGCGAGGTGCGCTGCAAAAATCCAATTTTAAGCAAAAATGGTTCAATCACATCGACGAGCGTGTCAACTTCCTCATTAAGCGTTGCCGCGAGTGTATCCACGCCAACCGGGCCTCCCTTATAATGCGTTTGCATCATTTTTAAAAGACGTCGGTCGGTATCATCGAGTCCGCATTCATCAATTCCTAAAGTGGACATGGCCTTTTGGGCCGTTATTTTCGAAATTTTTGAAGTCGACTCTTTCACCTGCGCGTAATCGCGCACGCGCCGCAGCATGCGGTTTGCAATCCGAGGCGTGCCGCGTGAACGGCCGGAAATTTCAACCGCCGCGTCGCCTTCGAGGTCCACGTTTAACTTTTTAGCGGAATTCGCGACAATCAACGCCAACTGCGCCGGCTCGTAAAAATCTAAATGATGAAAAATTCCAAACCTATCCCGCAAGGGCGACGCCAAAAGCCCGCTTCTCGTCGTCGCGCCAATCAGCGTAAACGGTTTTAAATTGAATTTTATCGTGCGGGCGTACGGGCCTTTGTCGACAATAAAATCAATCTGAAAATTTTCCATGGCAGGATAAAGGAATTCTTCCACCGTCTTTGAGAGCCTGTGGATTTCATCGATAAAAAGAATATCACCTTCGCCTAAGTTCGTTAAAATGCCTATTAAATCCCCTGCACGGTCAATCGCCGGCCCGGATGTGACGGTAATGCGCGTATTCATTTCGTGCGAAACAATATAGGCAAGCGTGGTTTTTCCAAGGCCCGGCGGGCCGGAAAAGAGAATATGCTCAATCGGCTCTTTGCGTTTTTTCGCCGCCTCAATGGAGACTTTCAGGTTGTCGATTAAATTTTTTTGCCCCACAAATTCCTGCATCGAGGCCGGGCGCAAAGAAATACTAACAACCGCGTCTTCTTCGGTTTCTTGGCTTAAAATAAGCTTCCGTCTCGCGTCGCGTTCGTCTTCACTCATAATTTATTCTTGCACAGTTGGCGCGGTATTTTCCGGACTTTGGTCTTGGCTGCTGCTGTCACGGATAACCATATTGTCTTTGTTTCGAATGACTTCGATATCGCCGAAAATTCCTTTTTGCAAAATCAAAATTTCCTTTAAACGAATCAATTCTAAAACGGCCATAAAAATAACAATCATTTCCATCTTACTTTTGGCTTTGCTAAACAGGTCCGCGAGCGATACTTTTTGATGCTCCAAGAGAAGGTGGAGGATGTCATGAATCTTTTTCTCGACGGTATATTCTTCTTTGAAGACTTCGTAAAAAACTTCTTTGGGAACGCTTTTTAAAATTTTTGTAAAAGCGCTGATCAAATCAAAAAGACTCGCCTCGAAATACACCTCTTTGGCATCTTCCCGAATCTCTTTGGCTTTGTCCACATCGATGATGCGGGCAAAAAGATCCTGGCGCGAAAGTTCTTTGCTCTTTAGATCGCCTGCGATTTCCTTAAATTGTTTATACTCGAGCAAGCGGCGCACCAGTTCATCGCGCGGGTCTTCTTCTTCCTCCTCCTCAACTGCGCTTGGGTCAGGCGGAAGAAGCATTTTTGATTTTATTTGCATGAGGGTCGCCGCCATCACCAGAAAATCTCCAATGACATCGAGATTCAAGAGCTTCATCATCTCCAAGTATTCCATATACTGCTGAGTCACTTCCGCAATCGGAATATCGTAAATGTTCAGCTGGTCTTTTTTGATTAAATAGAGAAGGAGGTCGAGCGGCCCTTCGAAGACTTCGAGTTTGAGTTTATAATTCATGCGCAGTAAATAGCTTTCTTAACCTCGGCCATGGTTTCTTGGGCAATCGCGCGGGCGCGGCTCGCGCCGTCCTCTAGAATATGTTTAATACGGTTTTTGTCCTTTGCCAAGGCTTTTCTTTTTTCTTGCAGGGGCGCTAACTTTTCTAAAATCGCGTCAGCTAAAATCTGCTTGCAGTCGACACATCCTTTTTTGGCATTGCTGCACCAATCGTAAACATCTTTTGTTTTGGAAGGCGCAAAAATTTTGTAATAGCTGTAAACGTTGCAAATATCCGGATGGCCGGGGTCTTCTTTTTTGATGCGCGCGGGGTCGGTCACCATACTCAAAACTTTTTTTCGGATAACATCCGGCGAATCCGAAAGATTAATCGCGTTATTGTAACTTTTGCTCATCTTGCGGTTGTCGACTCCCAAAAGCCTGGGATTTTCCGTTAAAATAGCTTCGCAGTCTTTAAAAAAGCCTGCTTTATATAAGTGATTAAACTTTCTAGAAATTTCACGTGTCAGCTCTAAATGCGGGAGTTGATCTTGGCCGATAGGTACGGCTTCCGCCTTATAGAGAAGAATGTCGGCGGCCTGTAAAACCGGATAGCCCAAGAAGGCGTACGTATGAAGATCACGGGTTGTGATTTCTCGAAGCTGTTCCTTATACGTTGGATTGCGCTCAAGCCAGCCTAAGGGCGTGAAGCAGGAAAGGATCATGCATAATTCAAGGTGTTCGGGGACATCCGACTGCACAAAAATAATGGATTCCTTAGGGTCGATACCGCAGGCAAGCCAATCGATGACCATTTCTGTGATATTTTCCTGAATTTCTTTTGGGCTTTCATATTCCCCCATCAAGGCATGCCAATCGACGGCACTAAAAATGCAATTGTATTTTTTTTGAAGATCTACCCAGTTTGAGAGAGCGCCGACCAAATGTCCTAAATGCAATTTTCCCGTCGGACGCATGGCGCTAAATACTGTTTTTTTCATCTTTTATAAAGTTCTAGCAATTTTTTCCAACTCATAGGCCTCAATGACATCACCGGCCTCAATATCGTTAAAATTCGTAATGGCAATGCCGCATTCAAAGCCTTCGGCGACTTCGCGCACATCGTCCTTAAAACGCTTGAGGGAAGAAAGGGCTCCTGTGAAAACCACTTTACCGTTACGGACAAGGTCGATATTTGCCTTGCGCGTGACTCGCCCTTTTGCAACAAAACATCCGGCAATTTTTCCTGCCTTGCTGCTTAAATTAAAAACTTGCCTGATTTCAACGCGCGCTAAAAACTTCTTTTTTGTCTTTGGTTCAAGCAATCCGGTCAAGGCGTTGCGAACGTCATTAATCGCGTCATAGATAATGCGGTACGTGCGCACGTCAACTTGCTGTTTCTCAAGTTCCGGCTTGGCACGGTCATTGACATCCACATGAAATCCTATAATAATCGCGTTCGATGCCCCGGCTAAAATGATGTCCGAGTTATTAATATCTCCCACACCCGTGTGAATAATTTTTAACTGAACCTCTGTGCTGATAATTTTGAGCAGAGAATCTTTCAAGGCTTCCAAAGACCCCTGCACGTCGGCCTTGACAATGATATTTAGCTCTTTCACCTTTCCCTCTTGAATTTGCGCGTACAAATCTTCAAGGCTGATTTTTGGAGAGGGCAGCATCTTTTGGTTTTTCACATGCGTTTCGCGTCTTGAGGCGATATCGCGCGCGCGCTTTTCATCTTCGACCACATAAAACTTTTCTCCCGCTTCCGGCACACCAGACAATCCTAAAATTTCTGCCGGCGTTGCGGGCCCCGCTTCTTTAATGGCGCGCCCGCGGTCATCACACATGGCCTTGACACGGCCAAAGGAAGAACCGACAACTATCGTATCGCCCTCATGAAGCATTCCGTTTTGAACAATCATGGTCGCGACCGGACCGCGGCCTTGGCTTAATTTTGCCTCGACCACAATTCCGGAAGCTTTCTTTTCATAATTTGCTCTTAATTCTAACAGTTCAGCTTCAAGTAAAATCGATTCAAGAAGGCTGTCGATGCCCTGTCCCGTCGTCGCTGAAACACCGGCGACAATAGTCTTGCCTCCCCAATCTTCGGCCATCAGCCCCCGCTCGCTAAGCTGTTTTTTAACGCGTTCGGGGTCGGCGGTTTTTTTATCAATTTTGTTTAACGCGACAATGATGGGAACATTGGCCGCGCGGGCGTGATCGATAGCTTCATCAGTTTGAGGCATAATGCCTTCATCGGCCGCGACAACGAGCACAACCAAGTCCGTTATGTGCGCGCCGCGCGAACGCATCGAAGTAAAGGCCTCATGGCCAGGTGTATCTAAAAATGTGATTCGCCCTTTGGGCAAGATGACAGAATAGGCACCGATGTGCTGAGTAATGCCTCCATGCTCCTTGTCCACCACTTTTGTTTTTCGAATACTGTCAAGCAATGATGTTTTTCCGTGATCAACGTGGCCCATGAAGGTCACAACCGGCGGACGCGGTTTTAAAGATTTTTTATCTTCCTCGCTTTGCTGATGTATCTCAATCAACGTTTCTTCCTGCGTTTTGACTTTCGCGAGAGTAACTCCAAAAATGCCGGCTAAATCTTTTCCGGTCGCTTCATCTAAATATTGATTGATGTTCGCCATAATGCCTTTTTGCATAAGCTCTTTTAAGAGAAGGCTTGGCTTTTGCTGAAACTTGATGGCCAAATCTTTAACCGCAATCGGAAATTCAACTTCAACGGGATCTAAAAGAGGTTTGCGGCTTTTTTCTTCAGCCATCTTCATCGCCGGAGCTGATACTCTTCCCTGCCTTTGAAAAATCGGAGCCGATAGTTTCTTAAATATAGGCGCGGGTGCCACCGGCGCGGCAACGGGTTTTGGAGCTTGGACTTGAACAGGCACGGCAGGAGCCGATTTTTGTTCAACTGCTAAAACAGGAGAGGGCTTCACCTTTAAAGTTTTTGGTTTTTCTTTTTCTTTCGTTTCTTTACCAGCAGAAGTTTTCTTTGTTTTGGATTTCGCGGGTTCCTTCTTGGATTTTCCTTTTACTTCTTCTTTATGCTTAAGTGTTTTCTTGGCCGCCACTATTTCTTTCTTTAAAGAAGCTTCTTTTTCTTTTGGCTTTTCTACAGCGGTTTTAGCACTTCCCTTTAATTCCCGGCGTAAAACCGGAATCACGGCAGTATTCAATTCCTGCTCTTTGTCCTTGGCTTTTAAGTGAAGCGATTTTAGCTTCGCTAAAATCGCTTCACTTGGCACCCCTAACTCTTTGGCTAACTCAGAAACGCGCATAATGCTCAAAACCTTTCTTTTATCCAATTATTTTTTTTGCTTCGTTAATCATTTTTTCGGCTTTCACTTTACCAACACCCTTGATTTGCGTTAAATCTTCAGCGGAAGTTTTAGAAATTTTTTCTAAAGAATCAAAACCCGCCTCTTTCAAAGCGTCAACAAGTTTTTCTCCGATACCTTTTAAGTCTTGAAGGGAAAAGGATGAGGAAGGCTCTTCTTCTTGTGCCACGGCCTCTTCCTTAGGTTTCTCTTTTTCTCCTTTTAACTGCGATTGAGAATGAATGTTAATTTCCCAACCGACAAGCTTCGAAGCAAGCCGCACATTTTGGCCGTGCTTGCCGATAGCGACAGAAAGCTGGTCATCGGCGACCACAATATCCGCGGTCTTGGTTTCTTTGTTAAGCTGAATCTGCATAAGCTCGGCACGCGAAAGAGCTTCTTGAATATAGGTTTTGATATCGCTTGAATAACGGACGATATCAACTTTTTCACCGTGAAGTTCGGTTACAATGCCTTTGACACGGGCCCCGCGCATGCCCACGCACGCGCCCATGCAATCGACTTTTTCGTCCTTTGAGTAAACGGCAATTTTTGTACGCTCTCCGGGATCACGGGCAATGGCTTTGATTTCCACAATCCCATCGAAAATCTCCGGCACTTCAAGTTCAAAAAGCCTTCTAATAAAGTTTGTATGCGCGCGCGAAAGAATGATTTGCGGCCCTTTTAAATCACGCTTGACTTCTAAGACATATGCCCGGATGCGGTCGCCCTGACGAAATTGTTCTTTAGGGGACTGTTCGCTTTTCGGCAAAAAACTTTCCGTCTTCCCTAAATCAACAATAATGCTCCCTTTATCAAACCGATAGACCGCGCCGCTTACAATTTGCCCGACACGCGTCAAGTATTCATTATAGACGACATCTTTCTCCGCCTCACGTATTTTTTGGATAACAACTTGCTTAGCGGTTTGAGCCGCGATACGACCAAAATCTTTAGACTTCAGCTCCTGGTCACCTACAAAGGCTGAGATCTTTCCGGTCTTACGGTCAATCGCGACTTTAATATCTTCGGCTCTCTCGACGGCCCAAACCTTTTTGGCCGCGGAGGCAACTGCCGCTTCAACCGCTTGAATTAAAATTTCTTTATCAATACCTTTATCGCGTTCGAGCTGTTCTAAAATCATAAGCAATTCACTATCCATACCCAACAATCCTCTTTCTTTCTAAAATGAACTTTATTCTACAATTTGTACAGCTTTGTTGATCTGCGCCAGAGGAATCACAATTTCCGCGGCCTTTTCTTCAATAAAAATACTTTCTTCTTCAATACGTTTAATCGTTCCTTCATGTTCAAGCGCATTGCCAACGGGTGAAGTCAAATGAAAACGCACCTTACGTCCGACAACACGCTTAAAATCCCTTTGACTTTTGAGCGGCCTGTCTAACCCGGGAGATGAAACCTCCAAAATATAATGATCGCTGATGAGTCCCGCCTCCTCAAGGGCTTGACCGATACTGCGGTTAAGCGCCGTACATTCCGAAAGAGTAATTCCGCCTTGCCTTTTATCCGCCAAAAGTTGAATATTTAAAACTTTTCCCTGCCGGACAATGCGCAAATCAACGAGCACGGCATTCATCTGCTCTAAAAAAGGCAGCGCGGTTTCTTCAACCCTTTGGAGCAACGCTTCCATCATCGTTTCAAGCATGGTTTATAAGGCCTTTAACTTTTTTGACGGCTTCGTCTTTAGAAACCAAAATCACTTCGCCGTTTTTACGGTTTTTAATTTCAACTTTTCCCTCAGAGAGTGTGCGCTTTCCTAAAACAATGCGCAGCGGAATTCCGATTAAATCCGCGTCTTTAAATTTAACCCCCGCGCTCTCTTCACGGTCGTCAAGCAACGCTTCCAATCCTTCGCCTTTAAGTTCCCTGTAATAACGTTCAGCCAATTCTACCGTTTCTCTTTCTGCCATTTGAAGAGGGAGAATTTCAATATCAAAAGGCGCGACTTCCTTAGGCCAAATCATTCCGGCGGCATCATTGCTCGCCTCAACAATCGCCGCAATCAAACGGCTTACACCAATTCCGTAGCAGCCCATAATAATCGTTTGCCGTTTTCCATTTTCATCTAAAAAATAAGCTTCAAACGCATCGCTGTATTTTGTCCCAAGCTGAAATATATGCCCAAGCTCAATCGCGACTTTTTTTTCCAATTTTGACTTTTTACATTCCGGACAATTGGCGCCTTCCGTTAAACCTTTAACCATGCCCGCCGCGTGGCCGCACGCAGGGCACGACAGAACAGAATCTTCTCCGATAGGCGCAATCACCATAAATTCGTGCGAAAGGTCTCCGCCCATTGCTCCCGAATCTGCCTCGACAACAACAGTTTTTAAACCGCATCGTTTGAAAATATTTACATAAGCATCATACATCAATTTGTAATTTCTATTTAGACCGGCTTTGTCGCGGTCAAAACTGTAGGCATCTTTCATAATAAATTCGCAGGCCCGCACAATGCCAAAACGCGGACGAATTTCGTCGCGAAACTTTGTTTGAATCTGATAAAGAACTTTTGGAAGCTGGCGATACGACTGCGTGTGATTTTTCACAATTTGAGTAATCACTTCTTCATGCGTCGGACCTAAACACATTTCGCGCCTGCGTTTATCTTCAAAGCGAATCATAACATCCGCTAAGGTTTTGTCGCGGCCTGCTGTGCGCCAAAGTTCAATCGGATGCAAGGACGGCATAAGGAGTTCAACCGCGCCGGCCGCATTCATTTCCTCGCGGATAATATGCTCAATCCGTTTTAACACGCGAAAGCCAAGCGGTAAATACGAGTAGACGCCGGATGTGAGCATTTCCACAAATCCACCGCGCAGCAGCAGCTGATGGCTCACCGCCTCCGTGCCAATGGGTGTCTCTTTTAATGTTGGGATAAAACACGCACTCCAGCGCATAATTTTCCTCTATTCAAAAAATCCGTCAGGCAATTTCACATTTCGCTTAATAAATTTTTCAAGAAATGACGGGCGTTTCTTATTCATCATCCACTCACCAAGGACACGAGCATCTTCAGTCACGCGCTCTTGTTTAAAATAAAAAATATCATCCAGCGCAACTTGATTTTCACTCTCTACCGCCCGTACATCGGTGATATTCGTAATGCGCCGCGTACCATCTAAAAATAATTCAACGTGAACAATCAAATCAACAGCGCTTGCTATTTGCCTTTTGATTTCATCAATGCTTAAATGAATTCCAGAAATAAGCATCATGGTGACCAATCGATTAAAACAATCCTGCGGCGAATCGGCATGAACAATAGCCAAAGAACCCGTATGGCCGCTGCTGATGGCTTGAATCATATCCAGCGCTTCTGTGCTTCTGATTTCCCCTATAATAACGCGGTCCGGACGCATACGAAGAGAATTGATAAATAACTCCCGCATAGAAATCGCGCCCTTACCTTCAATGTTTTGTCCTTTGGCCTGAAGCCGCACCACATGCTCCTGCAAAAGCTGAAGCTCGGCGGTATCTTCAATGGTGATAATCCTCTCATGAGAAGGAATATACCGTGAAAGCACGTTCAGCGCCGTTGTTTTTCCTGTTCCGGTCGCGCCGGAAAAAACCATATTCAATTTAGCTTTGACTCCCGCGACTAAAAAGTCCGCCATGGATTGATTTAACATTTTTCGCGCCACAAGGTCTTCGATTTTTGAAATATCGGACGCGAATTTTCGAATCGTGACCACGGCGCCGCTTAAAGAAACGGGAGGCAAGATCACGTTGACACGCGAACCGTCGGCTAAAGAAAAATCGACATAAGGCGAAGACTCATCGACCCTGCGGCCTGAACCCGAGGCCGCTAAGATTTTTTGAATCGTATGGTTCAAATGGCGGTCGTCGTCAAACTTAACAGGTGTAAGCGTGATATGACCGCCCCGCTGAATAAAAATTTGTTTTGGGCCGTTAATCATAATCTCTGAAATGGTCGCGTCTTCCATCAAAAGACGTATAGGCCCAAAGCTAATGGCAGCGCTGACAATTTCTCGAATTAAATGCCCCCGCTCTTCATCACTAATGATAACTTCTTCTTTAACGCAAAACTCATCCAATGTCTTTGCCACGTATGTCCGCAGCTGATCTTCGCTCAATTTATCTTTAACCGATAGAAAGTCTGACTTGCCGGCAAAGTATTGATGAATTTTACTTCGAATTCGTTCAATCATTGTTTATCCTTTAAACAATTTGTGAAATAGCTTAACGATTTTATCAATGAATCCAAAACGTATAAAATCATTGTAAAAAACAAAAAGTGCGAAGCATACAATGAGCGTAACACCAACGCGATTGATAATATCTTCGGCTTTGGGCGGTAAAGGGCGCCCGCGAACCTTCTCAATCGCCGTAAAAAATAAATGCCCGCCGTCTAAAACCGGAAACGGAAGCAGGTTAAAAATCGCGAGGCTTGCGCTGATGGTTCCGAGAATATAAATCAGGTAACAAAGCCCGAGCGCCGCGGCTTTTTGCACGATATAGAAAATTCCAATCGGGCCGGTCATCGAATCTTTAGCGGACATCGCCCCTGTCGCGATACGATAAAGCGCTTTTAAAGTTGTCGATGTGATTTCCCAAAGCCTTTCGGCCGCTTTTCCCGCCGCGGTTAAAACATCATAATGCAGTACGCTGATATCTTCCGCCGGTTTGATGCCGATGATACGGATGTTTTCTTTTTGGCCGAAAACATTGGCCAAATTTTCAATTTTAGGCGTGATGATGGTATGTATTTTTTTGGCATTACGCAACGCGACAATATCTAGGGAGGGAGATTTCGATGTTGAAATCACGCGCTGCATCTGCTCCCAGCTTTCAATATTTTCGCCATTAACATTTAAGATTTTATCGCCAGATTGTAAACCCGCTTTCTGTGCGGGATAATCTTTGAGGAGCTCACCCACCTTTGCCGACAGAACCGGATAACCCGCAACAAACACAAACCAAAAACAAAGATAAGCCAAAATGAAATTAACCAAAGGCCCCCAAAGAACAATCAAGGCGCGGTGACCGGGAGATTTTGCGTAAAATTCATCGGACTTGCCTTTGGCCGCGCCGCGTTCATCGCCGGCCATTTTGACATACCCACCCAAAGGAATGGCACAAAGAGCAAATTCCGTCCCATCAACAACTTTCGCGAAAAGTGTCGGCCCAAAACCAACGGCAAAACGTTCCACTTTAACGCCTAATCTCTTAGCCATGGCAAAGTGGCCAAACTCGTGAACAATAATAAGAATGCTTAAAACAATTAAAAAAATAAGTAGGCTCATAGTTAGCTTAGAATTATCTTTCTTGCCTCTTCGCGGCTCCAGGCATCAGCGCTCCAAATTTCATCCAGCGTCGGATTTAAAAGCCTTTTGTGACGCCGGACAACTTTTTCGGTTGTCTCGTAAATTTTTAAGAACGAAAGTTTACCGTTTAAAAATGCCTCCACAGCTTCTTCATTCGCCGCGTTTAAAACACAAGGAAGCGTCCCTCCTTTTTTTGCGACATCCGTACATAACGCTAAAGACGGAAATTTCTTTAGATCAGGTTTTTGAAATGTTAATTG
>CAZBRU010000022.1:0-12472 GCA_964494585.1 uncultured Planctomycetales bacterium | reverse complement strand
ATGCATTATAAACAATAAAAAGGGAATTGGCAAGTTTGACAGAATAAAAGGGTCATGTTACTATACCCAAAATGAAAATCGTTGACAGCCTCCTGAATTTGATTTATCCCGCGCGTTGCCTTCTTTGCCAAGAATACCTAAACCCCGAGACACAAAACACCCTTTGTCCGTCGTGCCGAGAATCAATCGAATTAAACCATCCGCCCTTTTGCTTAAAATGCTCGCGCCACATCAACACTCACGGAAAACTTTGCCGTGAATGCCGGCAGACGGATTTTCATTTTGACCACGCGTGGTCAACATCCATTTACAACGACTCCATGAAAGAACTGATTCACCTCTTTAAATATCAAAATAGAACCGGACTGCGTACCTTTTTTGTTTCCCACATGCTGCAATTTATTGGCCATCACCATATTGACATGAAACAATTTGACGGCCTTGTTCCTGTCCCGCTTTCGGGCACCCGTTTTCGAGAACGCGGATACAATCAATCCGCCCTTCTTGCCGAAATGATTTCTAAGGAATTTTCGATTCCTATTTTTGAACAATGCCTTCTGCGCGTCAAACACACCAAAAACCAGGCCCTTTTAGGCAAAAAAGACCGCTTTACAAACGTGACAGGCGCTTTTAGAATAAAAGATTCCCGCGTGGTAAAAGATAAATCGATTCTCCTCATCGATGACCTTTTGACGACGGGAGCCACCCTCTCGCAGGCAGCCTTTGAACTCAAACAGGCAGGTGCGGAAGGTGTCTTTGCCATGACACTCGCTATAGCGATTTCAAACTGAAAACGAATCAACTCCTATGAGAATTATCCGCCACTACATACTAAGAGAATGCATAGTCCCTTTTATTCTTTCCTTAAGCGTTTTGACATGCGTTTTTTTGCTTGGCAACTTGATTCGCCTCGCCAACATGGTGATTAATAAAGGCGTCAACGTCATGGATGTCGGAAAAATCTTTCTTCTCTACATTCCGCTTCTTTTAGGATATACCTTGCCGATTGCGTGTTTGACGACGGTGATTTTAGCCTTCAGCCGTTTTTCGGCAGATAATGAGATTTTGGCGATGCGGGCAAGCGGCATTCATTTGAAGCGGCTTCTCTTGCCGATGATTGTCATCGGACTGATTTTAAGCCTGTTTTCCGTTATCTTAAATGAACGAATTATTCCTTATGCCCATCAGGAACAAAGAGTTCTGCTTCAAAATATCGGCGCCAAAAACCCGACCGCGGCGCTTGAGGCCGGGACATTTATCAGCGCCTTTAAAAACCAAATCCTTTTTATTTACCGCATCGAGGGGAATCATCTTTATAACGTCCATATCTACCAGCCTCAGCCTAACGGCAAACCCACCCGCACGATTATCGCGAGAGAAGGCGAATTTACGCCTGTTCCGGGTGAAAATAAAATCAAGATGAAATTAATCGACGGCACGTCCGACGAGCCGAATTTTGATAATCCCAGTAATTTTTACAAATTAAATTTTAAAAATTATTTTATGACGCTCGATTTAAACGCGAGCGCCGGGAAATTGGAAAAAAAACCTAAAGGCATGACCTTAAGAGAACTGCGGGAGAAAATCAAAGAGTTTACAGCCCTTTCCATTGACACCTCGCCTTATGTTGCCGAATATCACCGCAAGATTTCGTGGTCTTTTTCGGCTTTTATTTTTATTTTGCTCGGGTTTCCAATCGCGGTCATCACTCACCGCAGGGAAAAGTCAGCCAATCTTGCCCTCGCGGGTTTATGCGCCGCGTCCTATTACCTTCTTTCGCTCGGCTGCGAGGCCTTGAGTGTGCAGCATATTATGCCCCCGGACATTACAATGTGGATTCCAAACATGGCCGCGCTTTTCATTGCCGCCATTTTAAATTACCGGTTATGCACATCCTAAAAAACTTTAACAAACGATGAGAATCATTGACCGCTATATCGCCAAATCGATTATCGTCACATTTTTTTGGCTTATTTTTATTTTTTGCTTTCTTTATATCTTGATTGATGCCGCCAGCAATCTTGACGAGCTCATCAAACAAAGGGTTGAGTTACCCACCTTAGCCAGATACTACGCCTCGTTTCTTCCGATCATCATCACCCAAACAGCGTCAATAGCATGTTTGATTTCCACTCTCCTAAGTTACGGCCAGCTGCAGCAGAATAATGAAATCATCGCGCTGCGCGCTGCGGGGTTAAATTTTTGGCGCATCGCGAAACCGGCTCTTTTTTGGACCGCATTTGTGGCGGCTTTGATTTTTTTCCTCAATGAACGCTTCGTACCGCAGGCCGCCGCTGTTTCCAATCAAATTAAAAATGAAAAAATGATTTCCGAAATTGACCGCAAGGATAAACGAAAAGAAAAGATTCAGAATTTAACCTTTTACGGCCTTAAAAACCGGCTTTATTTTATCGACATCTTCGATCCGAACAATTTCAGCATCGACGGTATCACGCTCATTGGCCACGACAACAATCAAAATGTTAAAGAAAAGATTGTCGCTTTAAAAGGCAAGTGGTCGGGAATTATGTGGAAGTTCTACAATTGCCAGGTCACAACTTTTGACCCCAGCCATCCGGAACTTCCCGGAGAACTCAAATATTACGATGAAAAACTGATGGACATTAAGGAAACGCCTCAAGATTTTATTCGTCAACGCGTCGATGTGGAATCGATGAATACCCAGGAACTCTATAATTACATTCAACGCTTCGCGGAAAGCGGCGCAACCAAAGCGATTAACAATTTACGAGTTGATTTCCACCAAAAGATTGCCTTTGCGTTCGGAGCAATCGCGATTGTCTTGGTCGGCCTGCCCATTTCTTTGATGGGGACCCGCCGCCGGGCAGTTACATTCATGTCTCTTGGCATTGCGGTCGCGACCGGATTTTTATTTTATGTGATCAATGCGGTGGGCCTTGCCCTTGGAAAGGGGAGCGTTCTTTCCCCCATGGCATCGGCATGGCTTGCGCCGGGATTGTTTTTCTTAATCGGATTGTATTTGATTAAAACGAAATTCTAGAATTTACAAATGCGCGGCAGGCGATTTCCTAAAGCGCAGGTGATTTCGTAGTTGATTGTTTTGGCACGAAAGCCAAGTTCATCGGCAGAAATTTCTTCTTTACCTTGGGCCCCAAGCACGACAACTTCCATTCCAAGTTTTGGATTTTTTACGAAACTGACATCAATCATCATCTGATCCATCGTCACGCGGCCAACCACAGGGCAGCGTTTTCCTCCCACCAAAACAAACGCGTTGTTTGAAAAGGCACGAAAGTATCCGTCGTTATATCCAAGCGGCAACGTCGCGACTTTTAAATTTTTTTTCGCGATAAATGTGCGGCCGTAACTTATACTGCGATTCTTTTTAACATTTTTTAAAAAAACTATCCGCGACTTGACGCTTAAAACAGGCCTTAGCTTGATTTTATTTTTTACGCGCGCATGTGGATACATTCCATACAAAATAAGCCCCGGACGGACAAGATTAAAATAAGCGTGTCCGTATTCCATGAATCCCATACTATTAGCCGCGTGGACATGAGGAATAACAATTCCCCTGCTCTTAAGAGCGTTTAAAAAATCCACGAAACGCTGAATTTGGAGTTTTGTAAAATGCGCGTCCGAATCCGCGCAGGCAAAATGCGTCATTATGCCGTCAACGTTTAAATTCTTTAAATTTTTTATTTTTTGAATAAACAGAACGGCATCTTCATGCCACACGCCCAGCCGGCCCATGCCGGTGTCGACCTTGACATGGATATTGATTTTGCGTTTCGCCTTCCCTGCGGCGGCGTTTAAAGCTTGAGCCAGCGCGAGGCTGCTCACGGATGGAGTAAGATTAAGTTCCACAATTTTTTTAGCAAAAATGGGAAGCGTATTTTCAAAAAGTAAAATAGGTTTGCTAATGCCGCAGATACGAATGGCCATCGCCTCGCGAATATCCGCCACGCCAAAAAAGTGCGCGCCTTCTTTGTCTAAGATTTGAGCCGCCTTAATCATTCCATGGCCGTAGGCATCGGCTTTGATGACGGCTAAAATCTTTTTGCCAGCGCTAAGTTTCTTAATTTCTCTAAAATTATAACGCAGGGCTTTCAAATCAACTTCGGCCCATGTCGGCCTGTAGAGCGTTTCGTTCATCGCGTCACCTGGCAGTCGTCCGGATAAAGGTAGATGGGAATCAATCGGTCAATGTCATCGAAATCGTATTTTTGAAAACGTTTAAAACTAAGTAACCCGACTCTACCCGCCTTAGGATACCAAAAACGTTCATCAAGAAAAGTAAAGTACGGGTTTTTCTTAAGCTCATCCGGTAATAGTTTAATGCCGTCTCCGGTAAAAATCGTCTCTTTTTTTAATTTCTCTTGCAGAGTTTTTGAATCAATCAAGAGATAATTTGTTTTAGCTTTAAGCGCGCCGTGACTTCGCTTATAAAAACAGGTGTAAAACAAATTGCGTTTGCCGTCAGTTATTGCACAAATTGTGCTGTCATACATTGCGGGAACGTTTAAGGCCAAGGCGTCCAAACTTGCCACGCCCACAATCGGCTTGCCTGTGGCAAAGGCAAGGCCTTTAACCGTTGACAAACCGACACGAAGGCTCGTAAAAGAACCCGGCCCCAAGCCCACCGCAAATCCATCTATGTTCTTTAAAGAAAGTTTAGATTTTTTCAAAATACGGTCAATGGACGGAATAATCGAATCTGAAAGCACTTTTTTTAAAATAACCGTGCGCTCGGCGATAACTTTTTCATTCCTCAGTACCGCGAGGCTAAAACTTTTGGTTGACGTTTCAAGAGCTAAAATATTCATAGCGTTAGTTCTTTTAAAATTTCTTTAGCGCGCACGCCCTGCGCGGAAATTTTGATTTCGCGTTCATTCCTTTTTCCGCATTTGAGTTCAACTTTTAAAAAATCTTTTGGCATAAGGCGTTTTAAACGCTCCGCCCATTCAATGGCACACACGCCGTCATTATAAAAGAATTCTTCGTAACCTAATCCTAAAATTTCTTTCACATCTTCCAGGCGGTACAAATCAAAATGATACAGGGAGAGCTTCCCTTTATATTCATTCATTAAGACAAATGACGGACTGTTTAAAAGTTTCGAATCAATTTTTAAGCCCTCGGCGATTCCTTTTGTGAGAGTTGTTTTTCCCGTTCCCAGATCACCGCACAAGCATAGAATATCGCCGCCCTTTAAATGACGCGCCAAAGTCTTTCCAAAACGCATTGTTTCTTGAACGCTGTTTGAAATAAATTTCATATTAAAAATGGCGAAAACTTTTCGCGGTAATATTTTTAACGCGCCCTGTCTTTGTAATAACCTGTAAGCCTGTTTTGGCGGACATTATTGTGCCGATGCAATAAAAGTTTTTGCGCTGTCTTAAAAGCTGTCCCTTTAGGGATGAAAGCGTAAAGAGAAGTTCAAAATCTTCGCCGTCAAAGAGCGCTTCATTTAAAGAGCTCTTTTGAAAGCGCGGAATCAATTCTTCAAATAGGCATGCCCCGACTTTGCTTTCCTCTAAAATATGCCCCAAATCGCCGGCCAACCCGTCAGAAATATCTATCATGGCATTCGGTAAAAAATGCTTTACCAAAAATTGTGATTCTTTAATGCGCGGCGTAAAAGAAAGATGCTTTCCTCCTTTTAAAGAACGCCCCAAAGGTCCGGTCACAAAAATCGAATCACCTATTTTAGCGCCGCGTCTTAACGTAAGATGATTTTTCTTAACAGCTCCGATCAACGCCACGTTGATAACTATTTTTCGGCTTTTGTTGGTATCGCCGCCGACGACACAGGTTTGAAATTTTTTTGCGGCCGCATTTAATCCGCGGTAAACATTTTTGACGAAATCAACTTTTAAATCAGGAGGAAGCCCGAGCGAAACAACCGCCCATTTTGGAAGTCCCCCCATAGCCGCAATGTCGCTGACATTACAATTCATGGCCTTTTGCCCGATTTTAAAAGCGCCCATCTCTTTTGTAAAATGAACGCCTTCGATAAGCATGTCCGTTGTTAAAAGCAGGAATTCATCTCTTTTAAAAGGTAAAACTGCCGCGTCATCACCGATGCCGCGGACGATGGAGGTGTGCGCGGGGGCGAATTTGGCGAGCATCTTTATAAGGCCAAATTCGCCCACATCGGCTAATCTTTTATTTTCCATGTGAAAAGATCTTTCGAATGTTTTTCTCAAACGGCGGATAGATAATGCCTTTTTCAGTAACAATCGCCGAAATAAGCTTA
This sequence comes from uncultured Planctomycetales bacterium, assembly GCA_964494585.1. Taxonomy (GTDB): domain Bacteria; phylum Omnitrophota; class Gorgyraeia; order Zapsychrales; family CAZBRU01; genus CAZBRU01. Next base: position 6,228 of record CAZBRU010000022.1, on the reverse strand, counting down.
AAGTCGGTGACATCAAAAGCAGGATTGTAAACTTTAACACCTTTTGTCGCGATAGCACGGCCACCCATGTGAGTTACTTCTTCACTTTTTCGTTCTTCAATCGGAATTTGCCGCCCGCTTTGTATTTTTAAATCAAATGTCGAATACGGCGCCACGATATAAAATGGAATTCCGTGATGCTTAGCTAAGACGGCCAGGCTGTATGTCCCAATTTTATTGGCCGTGTCTCCATTTGAAGCGATTCTATCCGCGCCGGCAAAAACAGCGTCGATTTTCTTTTGCCTCATCAGGGTCGCCGCCATATTGTCGCAAATCAAGGTCGTATCAATCTTTTCTTTTAAAAGTTCCCACGTGGTCAACCGCGCGCCTTGTAGCAGCGGGCGCGTTTCGCACGAATAGACTGAAAATTGTTTTCCATTATTTTTCGCGCTATAAAAAACTCCGAGGGCTGTTCCATAATCAACCGTTGCTAATGCGCCGGCATTGCACACCGTCAAAAGCCGATGGCCGTTTTTGATAAGTTTGGCGCCAAAGCGCCCCATTTGCCGGCAGGCACGCCTATCTTCTTCAAAAATTGCAAAGGCTTCGTCTTTTAAAAGACTTTGGAGTTCTGAAACACTCGCGCGCGGATTTTCTTTTAAAACTTCTTTCATCCGAGTCAAGGCATTGAACAAATTCACGGCCGTCGGGCGCGATGAGCCGATATAATCACAGGTTATCTTTAAATGATTTTCGAAATTCCGGCGGTTATTTCCTTTAAATTTCTTTGCACCTAAAAGCACGCCAAACGCCGCCGCGACCCCGAGCGCCGGTGCCCCGCGAACAGCTAATGTTTTAATCGCCTTCCAAAGCGTTTTAATGTCTTTGCAGACAATGAATTCAAGTTTTCCGGGCAGTGTGCGCTGATCGATGATTTTAACCGCGCCGTTAATCCATTTAATCGTTGGAATTGCCATAAAAAGAGTTCTCTCTTGATCTACTTTTTTTCGGTGTCAAGCCTTGGAAATAACGCTTCGTGAATTTTCAATTGGACGCCTGATTTTAATCCGCCCCATTGAGGCGCAGAATTTTTCGCCCCTAAAATATCCAAAACAGTTTCGCATTTTTGAGGCATAACAGGAGAAAGAAGAAGTGCCGAAATGCGAAGCGCCTCGGTCGCGGTATAAAGAATGGTGCCGGCGCGGGGCAAATCGGTTTTCGCGGCTTTCCAGGGAGCTTGTTTTTCGACATAAGCGTTTACAAGGCGCACGAGACTGACAGTTTCAAGAATGGCTTCCTGGACTTTGAAATCTCGGATAAGCGCTTCAACTTTGGAAGGGAGCGATTCGGCCCTCAATTTAATTTCTTCGTCAGCCGAATCGCTCTTTTTCGCATCCGGAATTCTTCCTTCAAAAAGCTTTTGGATAAGGCCGCTCACGCGGTTTAAGAGATTTCCAAAATCGTTAGCAAGGTCACTGTTGTAACATTTAATAAACGATTCCGTCGTGAAATTCGCATCCTGCCCTAAAACCATCTCCCGCATTAAATAATACCGCACCGCGTCCGCCCCATGCTCTTCGACTAAATCCAATGGGTTAACAACATTGCCAAGCGATTTACTCATTTTTGTTTCGCCGATAAGCCACCAACCGTGGGCGAAAATGGTTTTCGGCAAAGGAAGATCGAGCGAAAAAAGCATGGTCGTCCAATACACTGAATGCGTGGTTAAAATATCTTTCCCGATTAAATGCGCGTCGGCCGGCCACCAGGTTTTGAGATCGATAACTGAAATGTAATTGACGAGCGCGTCAAACCAGACGTAGGTCACATACTCTTTGTCGAAAGGAATTTCAATGCCCCAGCTCAAACGCGATTTAGGCCGCGAAATGCATAAATCCCCCAAAGGCTGTTTTAAAAAACCTAAGATTTCATTGCGGCGATGGCCGGGCTGAATAAAATCCTCGTGATCATTTAAATAATCAATGAGCTTTTGTTGATACTGGCTCATTTTAAAAAACCAATTCTTCTCTTTAATTTTTTTAACCTCACGAAATTGTCCGGAATTTTTCTCGGTTTCCGTGATGAAACGCTCCTCGGCTACCGAATACCAGCCTTCATACTGGCCTTCATAAATGTCGCCTTTGTCATAAATCTTCTGCAAAACATCCTGAACGCTCTTTTTGTGGCGCTCCTGCGTCGTTCTTATAAAATCATCGTATTTGATTTCTAACTTTTTCCATAAATCAAGAAAGCGCGGCGCCATCTCATCGCAGTGCTGCTGCGGCGTGACATTTCGTTTTTGAGCGGCTTCTTGAACTTTCTCACCGTGCTCATCAAGGCCGGTTAGAAAAAAAACATTCACGCCGGCCGTTTTATGATAACGCGCTAAAACGTCAGCGAGAATAGTTGTGTACGCATGGCCGATATGAGGCTTATCGTTAACGTAATAGATAGGAGTTGTAACGTAGAATTTATCCGGCATTAAACAGCTTGCTCCATGACGGCAAGATTCACTCTGGTGATCTGCCCTTCGCCTAAATCAACAACGGCAACGCGCTTTAAAATATTTAAATCAATCACCTTGCCTTTGCCGCTCGGCGTATTTATCCTTTCACCGACCTTAGGCAGTTCTTTGGCATATTCCCGGTACACGGAGTATTCGTAGGCCATACAGCATTTGATGCGGCCGCACACGCCCGAAATTCTCGTCGGATTTAAGGGAAGATTTTGTTCCTTGGACATCTTAACGGAAAGCGGATGAAAACCGCGTAAAAACGAGGAACAGCAAAGTTCGCGCCCGCAAACGCCAAAACCCCCTATAATCTTCGCTTTATCACGCACGCCAATTTGCTTAAGTTCGATGCGCACGCGAAAAAGCCGTGCCAAATCTTTAACTAAACTTCGAAAATCAACGCGGCCCTCGGAAACAAAAAAGAAAATGATTTTGCTCGAATCAAAAGAATATTCGCCTTTGACAAGCTGCATATCTAATTTTAATTCGGAGATTTTTTGCAGGCAGGCTTTGATCGCGTCCTGGGCGCGAAGTTTATTTCTATCGACTTGAGCCGTATCTTCTTTAGTCGTCAAACGGACCACATTGCCGGACGCACTTTCTGTCTTGCCCTTGCAGGCCTGGGCAGGATCGGCAACAATCTGGCCGAATTCCAACCCTCGGTCAATATCCAACACAACCATATCGTCGCGGTTAACCGTCATTTCGTCAGGAAGGTTAAAAAAGCTAATACCGCGAAAATGTCCGACGCGGGCTTGAATGAGTTTGGGCATAAGGTGCTCCTCCGATGTTTCCTAAATGTTTATCGCTGAAATCGGAGCCCCGGCGACACTCAAGAATATTTAAGAAAACGTCGGGACTTTATAGCGACAAACGCGCGATTCTTTCCTTGGTTAAAAGAAGCGCCATTTTAATATTGAGGTTATCCTCAAGTAATTTGGAAGTTTGGATGATACTTTTTAGAATGTCATTTAAGTCTTCACTCGAAAACTTGTCTTGAATCAGCTTTAAATCTTTCAGGCGGTTTCTGTGAATCAAGCGGACCTCGTCGTTTGCACTTTTCATGAGGGCCAAATCACGAAACCACGTAAAAAGGACATGGAGGGCTTCTTTTCCCCTCTTCTTGTCCTTGGCAAGCGCGTCAATAAAATTCAAATTATCGCGCGAAAAAACAAACTGGTCGATCACCTCATCTTTTGTCTTAAAAAGATTTTCCTCGCGAAGGTGCCTCGCGCGCCCCAAGGACCCTTCCGTAAAAAACGCCAAAAAATGCGCTTCGGCGTGGTTGACATCATCTGTTTTTGTTAAATAATCTTCTAATTTTTCATTCGACAGTGACAGAAAATGGATCACGTGACAGCGCGATTTTACGGTGTCAAAAATTCTGTCTAAAAATGCCGTCGTTAAAATAAGGAGGCTGCCCTTAGTTGGTTCTTCAAGGGTTTTTAAAAGGGCGTTTGAAGCCTCAGGCGTCAGCAAATCGGCGTCCTTAACGATAAAAATCTTCTTATCAGCCTCAAAGGCACGAAATTGAGACTGCGCGCTGATATATCGAACTTGGCTGATACGGATTGCCCGGCTTTTGTTTTTATCCAATTTTTCGCCTGGTTTTGGGTTAACTAAATTTGCGTCTTCCTCTTCCTTCGTAATGGCTTCAAAGACTTGCACATCGGGGTGGCTACCCTGATTGATTTTGATACAGCTTGGACACGCGTCACAAAAACTGCTATTTTCTTGCTTCGTTTTATCTTCACAGTTTAATAATTTCGCTATTCCCAGGGCTGTCTGCGTTTTCCCCGACGATGTCGGCCCTTCAAAGAGATAAGCGTGCGCAAGCCTTTCCTTTAAGACAAGCTTACCAAAGCGATTTACAACCTGTTCGTTGATTAAAGCGGTTGTTGTCATAAGTGAAGAAATTTTTCGATATGTTTTTGTAAAGTGCCCTGAATTTCTTCTTTGCTCCCGCGCGAAGAAATCATTTTGATGCGCCCCGGCTCGAACTTGGCAATTTCTAAATAACCGCTTCTCACACGCCTGTGAAAATCGAGCGATTTTCGCTCAATGCGGTCTTTTTCTTTTCCGCGGCGGCTTAATCCTTCTTTCACATCGATATCAAAAAGAAATGTGATGTCAGGTTTTATGTTTTGTGTGGCAACTTTTCCTAAAGTCTTTATAAATTTTAGATCAACGCCGTTGCCGTAACCCTGATACACCACCGTTGAGTCCAAAAAACGATCGCATAAAACAATTTTTCCTTGATTTAAAGCAGGCATCACGATTTCTTCAACGAGCTGCGCGCGCGCCGCCATATACAAAAGCGTCTCCGCAATTTTTGTCATCTTTTTATTTTCAACATCTAAAAGAATTTTGCGAATCTCTTCGCTGATTTTTACCCCGCCCGGCTCACGGATATAAATCACAGGCAATCTTTTCGATTTCAAATAATCAAATAAAAGCCCGGCCTGCGTGCTTTTGCCCGAGCCCTCAAAACCTTCGAGCGTTATAAACTTGCCTTTCACGCCCACCGCCAGGTTTGTCCGTCTTTCGTATCTTCAACAACAATTCCCTTGTTCTTCAAAGCATCGCGCAGCTCGTCAGAACGTTTAAAATCTTTGCTCTGCCGCGCTTCTTTTCTGGCTTCAAGAAGCTCTTCTTCCCCAGCCAAAAGCTGTCTTTCTTTCTCATTTAAAAATAGCCCGAAAATATTCGCCGTCCAATCTTCAATCACGCTAACAGCCGCAAAAATCGTTTCCGCGTAATAGAGGTCATCTGTTTTTTGATCGATAAATTTATTGATATCATTAATAAGGTCAAACACATGCCCCAAAGCTTTCGGCGTATTAAAATCATCGTCCATGGCCTCTAAAAATTTTTCCTTATGTCCCTCGATAAAATCCGCCGCGTGAGGTTTAACGCTTGATTTCTTTTGAATGATCTCGGAGGCCTTCCAAAATAAAATATCGATGCGGTTTAAAGCCTTCTGTGCTTCCTCAAGTTTGTTCTCGGTAAAATCAATCGGGCTCGCATAATGCGACGAAAGGAAAAAAAGTTTAAGATTGTCGGATGAATATTTCTTAAGCGCTTCTTCAACAGTTACAAAGTTGCCCAGAGACTTTGACATTTTATGCCCGTCAATCGTGAGTAACCCGTGGTGCATCCAGTATTTGGCCAAAGGTTTATGGGAAAGCGCTTCAGACTGCGCGATTTCATTCTCATGATGAGGAAAAATTAAGTCACGCCCTCCGGCGTGAATATCAAGCGTCTGGCATTTTAAATATTTTGTGCTCATCACGGAACATTCGATATGCCATCCCGGCCGGCCGTTGCCCCAGGGACTGTCCCAAAAATTTTCGCCTTCTTTTGATTTCTTCCAAAGCGCGAAATCGAGGCTGTGTTTTTTCTTTAAATCTTTTTCAATTCTGACCGCCTCAAACATCTCATCCGGGCTTTGGCCGGAAAGCTTTCCGTAACTTTCAAATTTTTTGACGCTAAAATACACATCGCCGTCTTTGGTATACGCAAACCCCTGCTCAATCAGCGTGGCAATATGGCGAATCATGTCGGGAATATTTTCGGTGGCCCGGGGTTCAATATCCGCCTTGTCAATGTTAAGGCTTTTTAGATCGTGATAGTACAAATCGATATTTTCTTTGACAACCTCGCGCCAATCTTTTTTTAAATCATTGGCGCGGTCGATGATTTTGCGGTCCTGCAGCTCGGTTCTCACGTCGGCAAGC
>CAZBRU010000021.1:0-12778 GCA_964494585.1 uncultured Planctomycetales bacterium | reverse complement strand
GCTGCCGAAAGCATAAGATTGGTTGAACAAAAACAGCGGAAGAGAATTAAATAATTTAAGTTTTCGGATTGCAAATATTGGGTGACTAAAAGAAATTGGCAGTATAAGTTTGTATGATGAATTTCTTGAATGGCGATGCGATGGTGATTGTTTAAAAAATTGGATAATTGCCGTAATTTGGTCTATACTTTCCCCTATGAATCAGCCACGGATTAAAAAGGGTGGCTTTATGCGAAAAAGCGAATGAAAACTATTTGTGGGCAGCTCCCTGTCGGGAGCTGCCCTTCTTATTTAATAAAAATGCAAACTAAAGGAGAATGCGATGAAAAGAATATTTATTTTGACAGCGATTTTGGGTTTGGTTTTAATTCCTCTCGCCCATGCGGAATTGGTGGGGTATTGGAATTTTGATGAGGGCACAGGAACGATCGCACATGATAGTTCTGGGTATGGAAACGACGGGATGCTTACCAATTCCCCTGAATGGGTAAATGGAAAGTATGGCTATGGTATATTTGAGAGCCAGAGCGACCAGTATATAGAGGTGCCAGCTGGTAGTCAGTCAATCGATACTCTTAGAACAGAGATGACAGTTATGGCATGGGTCAATTTTCCTAATTTGATTAGTGACAATGTTATTGTAAATCATGCCGGAAGTTTTCTTTTAAGGAAACATGAGGATGATAATAGATTTACGATTTCTCTTAATGGCGTGTCCGGTGGGGGGAGCTCGTCTTTCTTCAATACCACTCCGGTTACAGTGGGACAATGGACACACGTAGCTGTTACTTATGACAGCCACTCCGTAAAATTCTACCTCAATGGACTGCTTGATAGTGAAACTCCGGCGTCAGGCACGATGCCATCAAGCCTTGCAAATCTATTGGTTACTTCAGGTTCTGATGGCACAATTGACGAGGTCCGCCTTTACAATCATGCTCTCACGCAACACGAAATCATAACGGATATGAATAATGGCGAGCCTACAGGTCAGTCACCCATTGCCAATGCAGGGCAGGATGTCGTTGCCGCTGCCAATGCAACAGTTGTTTTAGACGGCAGTGGTTCGTCTGATTCCGATGGCACAATTACAAATTACGAATGGACTCGATTGCCTGATAATGTTGTTTTATGTTCAAAGGCAGAGCCTACATGTGAGATTAAAACATTGGGACGGGCAGAAGAGGTTATTCAGTTAATTGTAACCGATAACGACTTCAACCCTTCAATAGCAGACACTATGAAAATTACAAATCCCGGAGCCGTGGGTCCGCAGGGGCCTGTTGGTCCGGTAGGTCCTATCGGTCTGCAAGGTCTTCAGGGTGAAGTTGGTCCGATCGGTCCGCAAGGACCGCCGGGTATAACACCGGAAGAAATTGCGGTTATGCAGGGACAGATCACGACTTTGCAGAATCAGAATACAAGCCAACAGTTGCAAATTGACCGGATCATCAATGTCTTAAAAAATCACGGATATTCCGGCAAAGAGCTCGATGGAACAACCAGCGATCCAATTAAGAATATCGAGTTGGATGATGGACAATTTTTTCCGTATGGGAATCAATAAAAGTTAATTTCAGCATGTCCCAAAAAAGAGGGGCCGGCAAATGGCCAAAAAATTCCCCGCCCCCAAATTTTCTGCTACAATGCCCCGCGTAAAATAAATTAAACAACTCAACGCTTAAATATGAATACTCTCGCAGCCAAAACAGCTTTATCTCATTTTACTGTCTTAAAAACCGACTCCGAAACCAAAGCCCGTCTTGGAACTTTAACGACGCATCACGGCACAATCGATGCGCCGTTTTTCATGCCGGTTGGGACAAACGCGTCGGTGAAAACGCTTTCCTCTCTTGATTTGCTTGAATGCGGCGCGCAGATCATTTTATCAAACACGTATCATCTTTTTATTCGTCCGGGGATGGACGTTATCAAGGCCGCTGGCAGCTTACATTCTTTTGTAAACTGGGACAAACCCATTTTAACGGATAGCGGCGGCTATCAGGTTTTTAGCCTTTCGAAACTGCGAACGATTTCGGACAAGGGTGTTGAATTCTATTCTCACGTCGACGGGAAAATGCATTTTTTCAGCCCCGAAGATGTGGTGACCATTCAAAGTATTTTAGGCTCGGATATTGTGATGCCTTTGGATGAATGCGTCGCTTTTCCTTGCGAATACGCGCAGGCTGAAGACGCGGTCAAGCGCACAACACTTTGGGCCAAGCGCACAAAAACATTTTTCCGCGAAAAAAACCTTCAAACCAAACAGCTCTTATTTGGCATTGTGCAAGGTTCGATGTTTAAGGATTTGCGCAAACGTTCTGCGGAAGAATTAATTGAAATCGGTTTTGACGGCTACGCCATCGGCGGTTTGAGCGTGGGTGAGTCGGAAGAGATTATGTTTGATATTTTGCCCAGCATCATGGATCATCTCCCGAAAGAATTTCCGCGTTATTTGATGGGCATTGGCATGCCGGATCAGATGGTAAGAGCCGTCGGGTGCGGCGTCGATATGTTTGACACGTGCCTGCCGACGCGCTACGGGCGAAACGGCACGGCATTTACAAAATTCGGGAAAGTTCATATCGACAATGCAAAACACACATACGATCAAAAACCTTTAGATGAAACGTGCGATTGTTTTGTCTGCAAAAAATACACGCGCAGTTATCTGCGGCATCTTTTTAATACGCACGAGATTTCGGTTCTACGATTTTTGTCGTACCACAATATCCATTTTTATTTAAAAACAATGCGGCAAATCCGCGAAGCGATTTTGGAAAATCGTTTTCTGCAGTTTCAGCAAAAATTTCTCGCTACCTACAATTCCAAATAATATATTTTTAACAACTTATAAGTTGTATATATGTTTACATTATACATTTTATATTGTATACTCTTACTATGAAGATTAATTTCTCTCTTCCCACAGCAATTTTACCATATTTGAAAGATAAGTTAGATGATTATTATTTAGCGGGTGGAACAGCCCTTTCGATGTTTTACTATCAACATCGCGAATCTTTTGATCTGGATTTTTTTACAAAACATTTTTCGACGGAACGTACCCCAAAGATAGTCGCTAATTTAAAAAGAGATTCCGGTTGGCAGGTAGATCTTGTTTCTGAGCAAAATAAGGAAGGTTTAATCCGCGTGGCCATTTATATGGTAACCATGGGTAAGGATAAAAAATGCAAGGTTGATTTTGTCGAGGATTACTTAGAACTTATCAATCCTTTGAAACGCGTTGATGGTATTAATATCTTATCCTTAGAGGATATTTATTTGCGCAAGATTTACACGATTGCCGGGCATATCCCTGCCTTAAATGAGATTGGCCAAAATGTCATGTTGGGCGGCCGTCAAGAAGCCAAAGATTTTTATGATGTGTATTGTTTATCTAATACGACTATACCGTTATCAGAGTTTGCATCGCGCTATTGCAATAATACCTTAAAAGAGGGTATTGTCCGTTGGTATCAAACATATGATCGCATGGAGATGAAAACAGGGCTTTTAGATCTGGTGACCAAACAAAAACCGGATGTCAAGTTAATGGAAAGTCATTTTAAAAAAGAAATTAATAAATTATTGGAAAAAATTATTTAAGGAGAATGACTATGAGGCCTGAATGGTTGTGGGATAGAAATATTTCAGAAGAAGAGATTAAAAATATTCTTAGTGATGCCGAAAATAAACGTTTTGCAGAGATCACCGCCCTTCTTTTGTCTCGAAACAATGAGCCAAAAAAAATATTTGATCAATATCTGGATCGAAAGACCTTTGTTCAAAGCTGGGCGCGTATTAAGCGTCAAATGCGCAAAGATTCTTGGAATGACCCGCGCATTATCTTTTGGCAGGCGGTGTATGAAAAACTCGCTTCTGAATTTAAGCAAAAAGGTCTTGTCGTTCGCCCGATTAAAGAAGAGAAAGCTGTCAACAATTTAGCAAAGCAAATAGCTGAAAAATTAAAGGCCTATCGGCAAGGTATGAATTTAACCCAAAACGAATTAGCGGATAGAATCGGCATATCTCAACAGATTATCTCGCGCATTGAAAAAGGGCGTGATGATATGAGGCTTTTGACCTTAGTTAAAATCTTTAGCTTTTTAGGTGAACAAATCGTGGTTGATTCAAGGCCCAGTTGGATAGAAGGCAAGGTTTATAGCCAATAAAGGACGATGTATGTTAAAAGAAGTGAAATGCTTAGCGTGCGGTTGTGTTCTTTATCGTATTGGTCCCCTTGATGAAAAAGGTTTGGCGTGGGGTATTTATGAAGACGATTATGATAATCATGAATCCATGAGGAAATGGATTGATGGTAAAGAATATCTTGAGTGTCCAAGCTGCAAAAAGAAAAATTGGATAGCTTCGAGAGACCGAAGCGCTGAAGGTTTGGGCTTGCAGGTTTGGCTTTCGTATGTGACACAATGAGTTAATTCTAAACTTATGCTACAATTCGACGTTATAACAATTTTTCCAAAAAGCTTTTCGGCAGTCTTAGGCGAGTCCATTGTCAAACGCGCCCAAGAAAAGAAAAAGGTTAAAATCAAGCTCCATGACCTGCGCGATTACACGCACGATAAACATAAAAGCGTTGATAACAAGCCTTTCGGCGGCGGGCCGGGCATGGTAATGGCGCCGGAACCTATATTTGAGGCGGTTAAAGATATTAAAAAAAGAAAAAAGGCCAAAGTTATTTTGATGTGCCCGACGGGAAAACCGTTGACGCAAAAACTGGCGCAAAGCTTGTCCAAAGAAAAACATTTAATTCTGATTTGCGGCCATTACGAAGGCGTCGATGAAAGAGTTCGCGAACATTTAGTCGATGAAAATATTTCTATTGGTGATTATGTTTTAACGGGCGGGGAACTTCCGGCGATGGTTTTAATCGATTGCGTGACGCGCTTAATTCCCGGAGTTTTAGGAAGAAAAGAATCGCTTCACACGGAATCTTTTGACCATAATTTGCTCGAGTATCCTCAGTACACGCGCCCTGCAAATTTTCGTGGCATAAAAGTTCCGGATGTGTTATTATCTGGCCATCATAAATCGATAGAACAGTGGCGCAGCGAGCAGGCCGCACTTAAGACCAAGAAGTTACGCCCCGACTTGTTAAAAAAATAATTCTAAAAAAGGTACTCTCATGAACGCACTTGAAAAAATCAGGCTTATCGAAGGCAAGCACATCGAAAAAAAACTTCCCGAATTTAAAGTCGGAGACTCTGTTAAAATGATGATTAAAGTGACCGAGGCCGACAAGGTTCGCCTTCACCCTTTTGAAGGCATTGTGATTGCCAAGAAAGGCTCGCCCCACAACCGCGGCACGTTTACGGTCAGAAAGATTTCTTTCGGCGAGGGTGTTGAAAAAGTTTTTCCATTCCATTCTCCCGTCATTGAAAGCTTAAAAGTCACAAGCAAGGCCCCTATCCAGCGCGCCAAGCTTTATTATTTGCGCGGACGCATCGGTAAAAAAGGCAAAATCAAAGGTAAAGAACAGACACAGACCGCCGCCCCTCAACCTATTCCCGCTTAAACCCAAATTTTGCATTGGAACAAAGATATGCGATCAACTCAACAGAGAATAATGCAATGCAAAAGGTGGGTTAAAAGTTTTTTTACATGTTAAAGTACGAAAATCAAGCTCAAAGGGAAGGTTTTCGTATTATCGTAGGTATTGATGAAGCAGGGCGAGGCCCTTTGGCTGGTCCAGTCGTTGCCGCAGCCGTTTTCCTTTCCTCGTACGAATTTAAAGCCAGAATCTGTGACTCCAAAAAACTTTCCGCCTTGAGGCGCGAAGAAGCGTTTCATGAAATCTTAGAAAAATCTTATGTCGGAGTCGGCGTGATGAATGAACTCATTATTGATGACATCAATATTTTGCAAGCTACGCATAAAGCCATGTCGGCCGCGGTTTATCAACTCATGTATAAATTGCCGCCTGCGGTCAAGGAAAGCAATTTTGAACAAAAGGTGTGCCTTTTAATTGACGGAAATTCTTTTAAGAGCGATACCACCTTTGCGCATAAAACTATTATCGGCGGAGATAATTTGAGCCTTTCCATTGCCGCGGCCTCGATTGTCGCGAAAGTAACGCGCGACAGAATTCTCAAAGTCTACGACCAAATCTTTCCCGATTATGGTTTTGCCGCGCATAAAGGTTACGGGACACGTACTCATCGTTTAGCGATTCAAAAACATGGGCCCTCGGCAATTCACCGTCGAAGTTTCCTCTCTAACGTACTATCAGAAAATCTATGAGTTTTGAACGGTTGCAATTAGGCCAACAAGGAGAACAAGAAGCGACGGCCTTTCTTAAAGCCCAAGGATATAAAATTCTGGAATGCAATTATAAAACTAAGTTAGGTGAAATCGACATCATCGCGCAGGAAAAAGACACTATTTGTTTTGTGGAAGTCAAAACGCGCACGAGCGATGATTTTGGAACGCCCTTTGAGGCGGTTTCACGTTTCAAGCAGCAAAAACTTTCAAAATTGGCGCTTACCTATTTAAAAAGCAAAAAACTTTTGGACCAGAAGGCGCGCTTTGATGTGGTCGCGGTTAGAACAACCGATGTCGATGCCAAAAAAGTCGAGCTTATCAAAAATGCCTTTGACTTATTTTCAAAATATTCCTATTAATTAAAACTCTTAAGAAATCATTGAAAAGCTGATGGCTTTCAGTTAAGATAAAACCGTTTCAATTTCCGTCGGGTATCATCAACTTCATGCTCAACTTTAAAAAACAATCACTCGAAAAATATTTGAATCAGTTAGCTTCTAAAGAGCCCGCGCCGGGCGGCGGTTCGGCGGCGGCCCTGTGCGGCGCCTTGGGCGCGTCTTTGATTTCGATGGTCGCGCATTATTCCATTGGCCGCAAAAAAGATAGAAATATTGAAGGGAAAATCAAAAAAAATCTTATTAAAAGCGAAAAAATTCGAAAACGTCTTTTAGAGCTTGTGGATTTAGACGCCAAGGCGTATTTAGCCGTTGTCAAAGCGCGCAAGCAGGGAAACGCCGCCAAGAAAAAAGCAGCCCTCAAAAGAGCAAGCCAAGTGCCTTTGGAAGTTTGTGGTTTGTGTCAAGACGCTACTCAGCTTTTGCCTTTTTTAGTGGAACACGGCAACCCTTATCTTTTGAGTGATGTGAAAGTCTCCGGCGAAATGCTTTTGGCGGCTTTTAATTCAGCGCTTGTGAATGTGAAGGTTAATCAATGAGTATGTTTCCGACATTCATCCTGAGGAGCGAAGCGACGAAGGATCTCAAGCGATCCTTCACTCGCTGTCGCTCGTTCAGGATGACCAGTCGGAAAAACCAGACTGGTCAGGCCAATCAATGACGACGACTGCAACTGTTTTGGACGGCCGCGTTTTGGCAGACAGCCTTAAACTTTTCCTGCATAAGGAAGTTGAGGATTTAAAAAGAGCAACAGGCCGCGCGCCTCATCTTGTCAATGTGATGGTTGGAGAAGACCCAAGCGCTATGGCCTATGCGAATTCACAGAAAAAAATTGCGCAAACTATCGGGATTGACTACAAGCTTCTTGGCCTTCCTAAAGAAACATCGCAAAAACAACTTCTTGAACATATCGACGGACTTAACCGTGACTCCAGGGTTCACGGGATCATGATTTACAAGCCCGTCCCATCGCAAATCGATTACCGCGCGGCCATTAATTCAATAGCGGCTATTAAAGATTTAGAAGGAACCAGTGTCGCCAACGCTGGAAAAATCCTTTTAGGCGGCGCGAAAATTATTCCCTGCACGGCCGCCGCCGTTATGGAACATATCAAATCCACATCGGTGGATATTTCGGGAAAAGAGGCGGTGATTGTCGGACGCAGCGAAATCGTCGGAAAACCTGTCAGCCTGCTTCTTTTAGAGCAAAAGGCCACGGTCACGATTTGCCATACGGGAACAAGCCAGGCGGGAAAATTAGAGGAGCACGTGAGCCGCGCGGATATCTTGGTTGCTGCCGTCGGTAAACCGGGTTTTATCAAAGGAGAATGGGTCAAAGAAGGGGCAATTGTCGTTGATGTGGGCATTAATAAAATGGGAGAAAAAATTTTGGGTGATGTTGAATTTGAAGAAGCCAAAAAACGCGCGGGTTATATTACGCCGGTTCCCGGCGGTGTCGGCCCGGTGACGGTTATGATGCTCATGAAAAATGGAATCGAGGCTTTTAAGATGCAAGCGCAAGGAACATTAAAATGAAAAAAATTCTTTTCTTAGGAAATTCGATTTGCGCCGCGAAGGCGATAGAAGATCTCCGTCTCGTTGATCAGACAAGTGAGATTGCGCTTTTTTCTTTGGATGGAGGATTGCCTTTTCGCGCGGATTTAATTGCGGAGGTGATTGCCAAAAACATTTCTGAAAGCAATGTGCTCTATAAATCTTTGGAATTTTATAAAACGAATAATGTTAATCTTATTTTAGATCAAAAACTCGGCAAAATTGATTTTCGCCGCAAACAGATTGTGACGGAAGATAAAAAAGTTTTTCCCTTCGACATCCTTGTGATTACAAAAATGCCGCCTCGTCTTCCTGAAATCAAAGGCGATCACAGAGAAGGTATTTTTGATTTGCAAAAGTTTAGCGATATCACTGCTCTTCAAAAGCAGTTGCCCATAACAGAAAGCGTGGCTTTTAAAGCAGAAACACTTGAAGGCGTTCGGGCGGCCTGCGCTTTGGCAGAGCGGGAAAAAGAGGTTATTTGCGATTGCTTTTCTTTAAATTCTTCCGGCGCGCTTGACCAAAGCACTTTGCAGGCTTTAAATGATTTTATGAATACCAACAGCCGTATCCGTTTTGTTTTTGATTACACGATTGATGAAATTTTAGGGGAAATTGAGGTCAAGGCGGTTCGCTTCAAGGGCTGGAAAGTCATCGCCTGTCAGGCGCTTGTTTTTGAAAAAGGTGCTTTGGATATGCGGTTGCTCAAAGATTCAGCGTTGACGCTTGAAAACAACAGAATTGCCGTTGATTCTTCTTTTAAAACAAATCTCGACGGTATTTATGCCGCGGGGGAGGCGTGTTTTTCCCATGCCGCAACTCAAGAACTTGAAAGTCAGGGAAAGGCTTTAGTCGCCAGCCTGATCGGCCAGCCTTTAACAATTTAAAAATATTTCTTGCCAAACCCATGTTTATATATTATTCTCAAAGCAAGTTAAGCGGTCTTAAAACCACACTTCACATCTCTTCAGAAGCTTAAAAAACCAAAAAATCTTTTAAAGTTCCCCTTACCGTTAATTTCATGAATCAAAATCAGACCAAGCTGTTTAAGTAATGCCGAAGCCAAAGCTATTTTTGCTCGATGCCCATGCCTTGTCTTACCGCTCTTTTTACGCAATCAAAGGCCTAACGACCAGTTACGGACAGGCGACAGGTGCCGTTTACGGCTTTATCAGCACTTTAAAGAAAATCCTCCGCGATTTTAAACCAGAATATATGGCTGTGTGTTTTGACGTGGGCAAAAAGACGCGCCGTCAGGAGCGTTTTGCCGAGTACAAGGTCCATCGGCCGCCCATGCCGGATGATTTGATCAGCCAAATTCCCTTGATTAAAGAGGCTGTCGGTGTTTTTAATTTGCCTACCTTTGAGCTTGAAGGCTTTGAGGCCGATGATGTGATCGCGACCATCACGGCCAAGGTTCCCAAAGAAAAATTTGACATTGTGATTGTGAGCGGCGACAAAGACATGGTGCAGCTCCTTGAGAATCACGTCAAAATGTACAACGTTCAAAAAGAAATCTTAATCGATTATGAGGAAGCCAAAAAACTATTTGGGATTGAACCAAGCCGCATCACCGATTATTTGGGGCTCGCGGGCGACAGCACCGATAATATTCCAGGCGTTCATGGGATCGGCGAAGTGACCGCGCGCGACCTTGTCAATGAATTTGGCACGATTGAAAACATCTATAAAAATATCGAACACGTGAAATCCGAAAAATTAAGAGAAAAACTCGCTTCCCAAAAAGAACAGGCCGCGTTTAGCAAGGAGCTTGCGACGCTGGACGCGAATGTTCCCTTAGACTTTGATTTAGATAAACTTAAAGTCATTCAGCCGGATTCGAAAAAGCTTTTTGAATTTTTTAAGCGCTTGGAATTTCGTAAATTAGCCGATGAGCTCGCTCAGGACTTTAAACAAGGGGCCGCGGCGGCAGTGCGGCCGCTTAAAAATAATAAAGATATCGAAGAACTTATCAAAACTATTCAAGACAATGGAAGTTTTGTTTTTGATTTTGAAGTTGTGGACGAAACACAGATGTTCACAGAGCAAGGGCTGATGGTGGCCGTCGATGAGAATCAAATTTATAGCATTCCTTCCGAAAAAGTAAGCCAGCTAAAAACAATTTTTGAAAATACGAAGATTATTAAAATCACTCATGACGCGAAAGAACAGATGAAGGCCATCACGCGAAATAATCTGGCGATAAGGGGAAGAATCTTTGATGTGATGCTCGCCGCTTATCTTGCTTCTCCTTCGCAAGGCGCGTATGACGTGCTTTCTCTGGCCTGGAATTATCTTAAAAGCTCGGTGACGGAAGGCGAGGGCCAGGCCAAGCGCGTCGAATGTATTATTAAGCTCTTTCCCATTTTAGAAAAGGAACTTAAAGAAAAATCACTTTTGAAACTCTTTGAAGAAATCGAAATTCCTTTGGCCTATGTCTTATTTCGCATGGAAACCTTTGGCGTAACGATTGACGAGGCGCTTTTAAAAGAGCTTTCGAATGAAACACAAAAGAAAAGCGATGCTTTAGTCAAACAGATTTATGATTTAGCCGGAATGGAATTCAATTTAAACAGCCCCAAACAGCTTTCGCATGTTCTGTTTGAGAAGTTAAGCCTTCCCGTTGTTAAGAAAACGAAAACGGGTTTTTCGACGGATGAAGGCGTTTTGGTCAGGCTTTCGACGCAGCACGCTTTGCCGGCACTTATTTTGGAATATCGGCAAATTACCAAATTAAAATCAACTTACATTGACGCGCTTCCAAAACTTATTTCGACAAAAACAAATCGTCTGCACGCTTGTTTTAATCAAACCGGAACCGAGACAGGCCGTTTAAGTTCGAATAACCCCAATTTGCAAAATATTCCCATTCGCACCGAACTCGGCCGGCAGATTCGAAAAGCGTTTATTCCGTCCGCAAAAGACCGCGTGATTATTTCCGCCGACTATTCGCAGATTGAGCTTCGTATTTTAGCTCATCTTTCGGGAGACAAAAATTTAAGCCAGGCTTTTAAAGAAGACCAGGATATTCACCGCTCAACGGCGGCTCAGATTTTTGACGTAAAAGAAAAAGATGTGACCGGCGCTATGCGCGATTCGGCCAAGCGCGTCAATTTCGGAATCATTTACGGCATCAGCCCTTTTGGATTAGCCAAGGATTTAGAAATTTCACAAGCCGACGCGCAGCAGTTCATTGAACGTTATTTTGTAAAGTATCCGCTTGTTAAAGAATTTATGGACGGCCAAATTAAGTTGTGTGAAAAAGACGGCTTTATCACGACGCTTCTTTCCCGCCGCCGCTATCTGCCCGAGATTAAAAGTTCGAATATGGCGGTCAGGCAGTTTGCCCAGCGCCAGGCCATTAACACGCCCGTGCAGGGTTCGGCCGCGGATTTAATTAAACTTGCCATGATCAATATTCAAAAAAAGCTCGAGGAAAAATCTTTTCAATCCAAGATGATTATCACCGTTCACGACGAACTTGTTTTTGATGTGGCCGGAAAAGAAACAGATGACATGATTCAGCTGATTCGAAGGGAAATGGAGCATTCCATTGAGCTTTCAGTTCCTGTTAAGGTGAGTGTTTCTGTCGGAAAAAATTGGCTTGAAACTATTGATGTTTGAAATTCACTTATGAATATTGTCTTTTGCTCCTCGGAAGTTTTCCCTTTTACTAAGACAGGCGGGCTGGCTGACGTCTGCGGCACGCTTCCCTTGGCACTCGAACGGCGCGGGATAAAGGTTTCGATTGTGACGCCGCGCTATAAGTCAATCGATGCGAAGAAATTTCCGCTCGAAAGAGTAAATAAAGATTATTCGCTTGGAAAAATCGGGAAAAATATTTCGGTTTACTTTATCGAGCACGACGAATATTTTGACCGCGATGGGCTTTACGGCAACAAAAAAGGCGATTATGAAGACAATCTAGAGCGCTTTATGTATTTTTGCAAAAAGACTCTTGAGCTTTTTAAGAAACTAAAGATAAAGGTCGATATTCTTCACTGCCACGACTGGCAGACGGCGCTCATTCCTGCGTATTTAAAATTTTTGTACGCGAAAGATTCGTTTTATCAGGGGACAAAATCTATTTTGACGATTCATAACCTTGCGTATCAAGGGCTTTTTCCGGAGAGGAAATATTTGAAGCTGGGTTTACCCGAAAATCTGTACGGCATTGACGGTTTTGAGTTTTATGGAAAGATTAATCTTTTGAAAGGCGGCATTATTTTTAGCGACACGGTGACGACGGTGAGTAAAACTTACGCCAAAGAAATTCAAACTGAAACGCTCGGAAGCGGATTGGAAGGCGTACTGCGCCACCGCAAAAGTATCACCGGTATTTTAAACGGAATTGATTCAAGTGAATGGAATCCTAAAGCGGATCCATTTATCGCGAAGGCTTATTCGCCTGAAGATTTTTCGGAAAAGAGTACCAATAAAAGAAAGCTGCAAAATTTTTTAAAACTCCCAGTCGATACTGACATTCCTTTGTTTGGGTTTGTGGGGCGTTTATCGCATCAAAAAGGCATTGACCTTATCGATGAGGC
>CAZBRU010000020.1:5477-13116 GCA_964494585.1 uncultured Planctomycetales bacterium | reverse complement strand
CGGATGGCTCTTAGTTTCCGCCGGCGTTTTAAAATCTAAAACCGCGACTTGTTTTTTTGCCATCAAAGATGACATGATTGCGGCCGGCGCAAAATACCTCGACCAAGATGTTGTGGTGGACGAAAATCTCATCACCTCCCGCAAGCCGGAAGACCTTCCGGTTTTTTTAAAAGAAATCATAAAATTTTTAAAGAAAAGTTAACATGATTAAAGTCAAGCGCGCCCTCATTAGCGTTTCCGATAAAAGTGGGCTCGTTGAGTTTGTCCGCGGCCTGCAAAAACTCGGCATCGAAATTCTTTCAACGGGCGGCACGGCAAAACTTCTTTTAAGCTCAGGCATTTCAGTCAAAGAAGTTTCCGAATATACCGGATTTCCCGAAATGCTCGACGGGCGTGTCAAAACACTGCATCCGGTTATTCACGGAGGCCTGCTTGCCTTGCGCGATAATCCGGACCATATGCAGCAGTTAAAGAATCAAAAAATCGGCCTCATCGACATGGTTGTGGTTAATCTCTATCCCTTCGAGCGCGTTATTCAAAAGAAGAATGTTAATTTAGAAGAAGCGATTGAAAATATTGATATCGGCGGGCCTTCCATGCTTCGCTCAGCCGCGAAAAATTTTAAAAGTGTCGCGGTTCTCTGCAACCCAAACCGTTACAAAGAAATTTTAAAAGAACTTGATACCAATAGCGGCATTCTTTCCGACAGCGTTCTTATCAACCTTGCCTTGGAAACCTTTCAACTGACCTCTCGTTACGACAGCGTGATTTTTAGATTCTTAAATGAACGGCTTAGGACAAGCGAATTATCCAAACTTCCCAAAGAGCTCACGCTTCGTTTTTCAAAACTTCAAGAACTGCGTTACGGTGAAAATCCTCATCAATCGGGCGCCTTTTATCAAGAGACAGAAGAACTAAAGGGGTTGGCAAAGTTAAAACAACTTAACGGCAAAGAACTTTCATTTAATAATATTTTAGATTTGAATGCCGCGCTTGACGTCGTGCGTGAATTTGAAAACCCGGCTGCCGTCATCATTAAACATAATAATCCGACGGGAGTTTCTGAAGATGCTTCGCTTGCGAAGGCCTACAAACAGGCCTTGAATTGCGATGTGCTTTCAGCCTTTGGCGGAATCATTGGGTTGAATCGCGCGGTTGACAGTAAGACCGCTGAGTTGATTTCAAAAAGTGGTTTTATGGAATGTGTGATCGCGCCGGGATTTGAAGCCCAGGCTTTAGAAATTCTTTCAGCTAAGAAAAATCTTCGCGTCATTGAAGTGGATTTTCATTCGGGAAAAGAAGAATTTGACTTCAAAAAAGTTTACGGCGGGCTTTTGGTGCAATCCAAAGATGATAAAACAATTAGCGCCGCGGATTTGAAAGTCGTCACAAAAATTAAACCCACCAAGGCGCAAATTGAGGCCATGCTTTTTGCCTGGAAGGTGGTTAAGGGTTCTAAGTCGAACGCGATTTGTTTAGCCAAAGGCCACACCACCGTCGGAATCGGCTGCGGGCAGACAAGCCGGGTCGACAGCGCCATCACCGCCATTTTAAAGGCCAAGAAAAACGCCAAAAACTCTGTTCTCGCTTCCGATGCGTTCATCCCCAAAGTCGATACTGTTCTTTTGGCCGCCAAGGCCGGCGTCAAAGCCGTCATCCAAACGGGCGGTTCTATTGCCGACAGCGATGTGATTAAGGCCGCCGACAAAGCCAAAATCGCGATGGTTACGACAGCCGTCCGCCATTTCAAGCATTGAGTTTTTTCCATTCCCATGACCTACATCGAAGCCGAAAATTATTTAAATACTTTTACTAATTTTGAATTTAAAAAAGTTTTTAAGTATAAAATTTCCTTTAACCTCGAGCGCGTAAATTATCTTTTAGAAAGAATTGGAAATCCTCATCGTCAATTAAAATGTATTCACGTGGCCGGCACGAAAGGAAAGGGGTCAACGTGCGCTTTTACCGCGCATATCTTGAAGGCAAGCGGATTTAAAGTCGGGTTATATACCTCGCCGCATTTATGCAGCCGGCGTGAACGCATCCGTATTCTTGATTCTAAAAACACAACCGCTCACGACGGCTTCGAAGGCAAAATTTCCAAAGAAGATTTTACAAAATGCTTAAATAAAATTAAACCCATGATTGAAGAGGTAAAGACCCATAAAGAATTTAGAGATCTCACATTTTTCGAAGTCTTTACGGCGCTTGCACTTTATTATTTCGCGAAAAAAGAAGTGGATTTTGCCGTTCTTGAGGTGGGTTTAGGGGGGAGGCTTGACGCGACGAATGTCGTCGATGCCATAGCGAGCGCCATCATGCCGGTTAGTTTTGACCACACGCAGCAGCTTGGGAAAACCTTGAGGTTAATTGCGAAAGAAAAAGCCGCCATTGTCAAAAATAAAAATCAGCATGTGATTATCGCCCCGCAGGAAAAAGAAGCAGAAGATATTATCCGAAAACAGATAAAGAAAGTGGGCGCCAAAGCTTTCTTTGTGCCGCACGATTTATCTTTTCGTCCGCGCGCGCATAATCTGCAAAAGCAAATATTCGACGTGAATATTTTTAAAGACAGCCATTTAAAGTTGACGGCGAAACTTTTAGGAGAACATCAACTGATGAATGCCACAGTTGCCATCGGACTGTGCACCTTATTAAAAAAACACGGCTTTCTAATTTCGTCACAGGCTATTCGCCGCGGTATCAGTGAAACAGAGTGGCCGGGGCGTTTTGAAATTATTCAGGAAGACCCTAAAATTATTTTTGACGGGGCGCACAATGTAGCTTCCATTCAGGCCTTGATCAGAACCATCCAAGTATATTTTCCCCAAAAAGAAATAACGGTGATTTTTGGGACGTCCAGCGATAAAAATATTTCGAAAATGATTTTTGAATTAAACAAGATTTCTTGCCGCTGCATTTTCACAAAGGCCAATCATCCGCGCGCTTTTGAATTTCCAAACTTTGTTTCTGTGCCTGCGGCCTTAAGGCTGGCGTTAGCCAAAAGTACCCGCAACGATGTTATTTTAGTCACGGGTTCTTTATTTGTCGTCGCGGATGCCAGGCAATATTTACAAGCCCAAAGCTCTTCCTATGCCTAAACCAAATCATTTAGACGATACGATTGTCGCGATTGCGACCGCCGCAACAGGCGGAGGCATCGGCATTATTCGCCTAAGCGGAAAAAAATCTATTTTGATCGCGGATAAAATATTTCTTGGGAAATCCAAGATTAAACCTTCGGAGTTTAAAAGTTATATGATGTATTACGGTTGGATTGCAAAACCAAAACTGAAAGATGAAATTGTTGATGAGGTCCTCTTAACCGTGATGCGCGCTCCCAAAAGTTATACACGCGAAGATATTGTTGAAATCAGCTGCCACGGCGGCGTTGTACCTTTGCGGGTAATTCTAAATCTTGCCGTTGATTTAGGCGCGAGATTAGCCGAGCCGGGAGAATTTACAAAACGCGCGTTTTTAAACGGCCGCATTGATTTGGCACAGGCTGAAGCCGTGATTGATATCATTTCGGCGAAGACAGAAAGCTTTTTAAAGAGTAGTATGGGCCAGCTCAAGGGGGAATTGACTCTTGAGCTCGAACGTATTCGTGAAAGTTTGATGAACATTTATACCGAGATAGAAGCCATTCTCAATTTTCCCGAAGATGATATTGACGCCTCAAGCAGAAAAGAAATCTTTAAAAAAATTCAAGAGACAGAAAAACAGATTACCCAGCTGCTCGAGTCGAGCGCGCAGGGAAGGATTTTAAAAGAGGGAATCAAGGTGGTGTTGTGCGGCCGGCCGAACGTCGGAAAATCCTCTCTTTTAAACGCCCTTTTGAAAGAATCCAGGGCCATCGTGACCGAAATCGCCGGGACAACGCGTGACACCATTGAAGAAACAACGCAAATCCAAGGTGTACCCTTTACGCTTGTGGATACGGCTGGGATTTTGAAACCCCGTGATTTAATTGAAGAAGAGGCCGTCAAACGCAGCCATCACTACATCGAAGGCGCAGATCTTATTTTGTTTGTCCTCGACAACAGTTGTGCGCTAACAAAAGAAGACGAGGCTTTGATGGAAAAAATTAAAAACCGTCCCGCCTTAATTGTTCTCAATAAGTGTGATTTACCGTCGAAGTTGAAGGAAAAAGATTTAAAGGAAAAGTTTCAAGGCCAAAGAATAATTAAAGTCTCCGCCCTTAAAAGACAGGCCTTGAAGGATTTGGAGGGCGCTATTGTTGATTTTGTTTTTAAAGGGAAAATTTTTGAAACGCCAAAAATCTTGATCAGCAACGCGCGTCATATCGCGTCGTTAAAAGAGGCACAGAAGGCAATGGCCCAAGCTCGCGATGCCTTCCTTAAAAATAAACCCCTTGAACTTATTTCGGAAGACATCAAGCTCGCCGTTGATTATTTAGACCGCATCACCGGGCGCCAAATTGACAGCGACCTCTTGGATAAAATCTTCTCTGAATTTTGTATCGGAAAATAAAGATTTACTTCGCGGGAGAATCTTTCTGCAGACGCTGATTAAGATTGATAAACTCATCAATCAATTCTTTATCCTGCCAGACAGCAAGAAATTCTTGATTTTTCAAAAGCCCGATAAAATTCTTCGATTTGATTTCCTCAAGCATTTTGGGGTCAGAAATAATCTTTTGAATCTTAGGGTTGTGGTAAATAGCGCTAAATTCGGGTGTTTCAACAACTTGACGGTAATGTTCGGAATCGGTAAGAATTGTAAAAAATCTTTGGGTTTGTGGCACAAAAGGAATTTTGTCCTTAATAAAAACTTCCAACATGACATAGCTGTACGAACGGGCAATCTGTTCTTTTATTTTTGCCACATCAAACATTTGTTCAGGAATAATCATAAACAAGATTAAAGTTAAGCCCGCCGTTGCCAAGCCCCACGCTGTATTAAAAAAACTTCCAAACAAACGATTCATCCAAGACATCGATAACTGATGATGGCCATCGGCGGACTTAATTTTAAGCAGGCCGGAGAATAAAAAATTTAAAAACAGAGAGCTGAGAACCGTTACTGTAAGGCTTTTGAAAATATTGTGCTCTGTTTGAAATACAAAGGAACCGGCCACGGATGACAGCACAAGGGCTGCGGGGCCGACCAGTGTTTTTAAAAGGCCTCGTTGCCAGCCTTCAAAAATCAAGACAATGACAAGAACTATAACAGCGAGATCAACAATGGAAGGCGTCATGAGGAATAGAAAGGTTTACTTAAGGGTTGTTTGTTGAGCGATGCGACTTAGAATTGTCTTTGTGCGTTCGTCCATATCGATGAACGCGACGCGGATTCTAAAGCCCTTGCCCTGTTTTTCTGATTGAATAATTTGGCCAAAGATATCAATGCGTTCCTTGAAATCAGGGGGAATGCGGAAAGTCATCTGCAGGAGATTATCTTTCTCTAAAGGCGAATCCAGCATGAAAGAGACGCCGCGGCCGCTGATATCATAAATGTGCGATAATGTGCTCTCGAGGTCAATTTTTTTATAAATCTTGCAGAGAATTCCAAAATCACCTTTAATGCGCGCGGATTGTCTTTTTTCTTGGCCCATAATTTTTCTCCGCTTCTATTCTAAGGCGTTTCCCCAAAGAAAACTATTTTTTTTATCAATTTATGGATTTTTAGAAAACCACTCATTGTGCAATCTGCGGGCGTCTAGAATCCAAACATATCCTTTTTGACGGTCTTCGTAAGCGATATCTTTAACAATTAAATCGCGGTAAGTACAAATTTCTTCTTCCTCACTCCAAATCTTGCTCGAAGAGAGCGTGGGAAACTTTGCGACCACAAAATCCTTAAACTTCACCGATTCAAAAAGTTTGGTGAGCTCGCGGTCCCGTTTAAAATCTCCCTCGCGGCATTCGCACCAAATTGTTTTTCCGGAAATAGTCGGAACATAAATCAAACCGTCTTCGACATCGCTGATTGAGGAGATATCCCGCAAATAAATTTTGTGAGGATATTTAGGATTGTCAAAAAATTCAATTAAGTTTTGGTAACGCGGATGATTAAAATACGTAAAGGCTTGATTGGTTTTATGGCGGATAAGCCATGTGTAGACATCGGTTGTGACCATGCGGGAAGGCAAGACATCGCCAAAAAATATATACGCATTCCACGCGACATGGCTTATCAAAAGCGCCGCGCCCATACCGATTGCGAAGCGCCGCTGCGGTTTCTTAAAGTGAAAGAATATCGATTGTTTAAAATGATAAAATGCAAAGCAGATTAAAAAAATTATTGCGATGTACCACGTGTAATAATTGCGCCCGAATTGAACCACGCGGCTTAATTCAACGGCAAAAGGGGTAGTGAGTGTTAACAGGGCAATGATCGGGAAAAAATGTTTTTTAGAAAATGATTTTAAAATATATCCTAAACTTAAAAGATAGACGGGAAACATCATCGGCATGATTAAGAGGAAATATCTGACAATCCACAGTAATCCACCGCCGCGTAAAGATGCGGGAAGCGGAAAAAAGCGGCTTAGGTAATCTTGATAAAGGTAGAAGTTGTTGCTTTTCTGGCTCATGTGAAGAAACTGAAAATAAAATTTTAAGCTCACATAAGGATCGGGCATTGTGAAAAATAAAAAGATAAAAAATAATCCCGCGAATAAAAGAAAGTAACTGAAGGCGGCACGGAGTGAAGATTTTTCGCGGGGCAGGAATAATTCAAGATAAATCCAGTACGCGGCATAGTAAGGTAAATAAAGCGGGGCCAGCGGCGAGGAAAAAAGCATAAATCCTAAAGCCGCTCCGGAAAAAAGGTAAAATATTTTCGTTGCCTCTGCTTTTTGAAGGAGAAATACAGCCAGCAAAAAAAACATCAGGGCCAAAGGCTGGTGCGCGCCTTGTAAAATGTACATGTAAGACCAGAAGGTCGTCGCAAACAGCAGGAAGCCAAGAAGGCCTGTGTCTTCGTCGAATAATTTTCTAAAAATTAGAAATATTAAAATGGAAGACGAGAAAACGGCGGTAATCAGCAAAAATACATTTGGAAAAAGCGTTTCAAAATCATTGAAGAATCGCTGCACGATGGCAATGCCAAAGACCAGAGCCTCTTTGCCGTGCATGGTCAACCGCAGCATGCCAAAAATCGGCACAGAGTGCATGTCGGAGATGTAAGGCAATTCAAAAAGTTGTGCGGCGGTGGGGATATAAGGATTTTCGGAATCTGTCGGCCAGGGATTGATATAATAGGTGCGAAAGGATAGAAAAATAGCAGCAGCTAATGAAAATGCGATGACAAAAGGCAGGTAATATTTTCGGTAAGAAGAAATATTCACAAGATGAGGTTAATCATAGCTTAAAAAAAATAAATAATCAAGGCGATTCAAACGTGTAATTTGAGGTAAAATATTTCTATGAGGCGAATCCTTTATCTTCTAGGCGCGGCATGGCTTAGTTTCTCGTGCTTGGGGTGTGAAAGACTTCAAAGTACTATATGGCAAATTGAAGCGGACATTGCTTACAATCAGGGGCAATATCAAAAATGTATCGAATTTTACAAAAGACTCATTCGCCTTCATCCCCAAAATGCGGACTATCAGTGGCATTTAGGCCTTGCCTACTACAGCAGTGAACAAAAAAACGGCGTTAAAGCCCAGATT
>CAZBRU010000020.1:0-5377 GCA_964494585.1 uncultured Planctomycetales bacterium | reverse complement strand
ATGCCGTTTTGGTTTAGTGCTTTTGGATTTATTGTCTTTGGAATTTTAGCGATAGGAATGCTGCGTACGTTGGAATAAAGAAAATCTATTTATCGCACGGCCCTTCTTTGAGGTTTCAATTTGAAACCTCAGAGAGGCTGCTTTCTCTCTTTAAATTTCAGGTCCACAGTTTTCTGTCCAGAGAACGGTACGAAATCGCCTCGCTCAAATGATGAGGCAGAATATTTTCCTGCTGTTCTAAATCCGCAATGGTGCGGGCGACTTTTAAAATCTTATCGTGCGCCCGCCCCGAAAGCCCAAGTTCGGTGATGGCTTTTTTCAATAATTCCCTCGATTCTTCTGCCAGCGAACAAAATTTCTGAATATCTTTATGATTCATGTGCGCGTTTGTGAAGGTGTTTTTCTTACGAAGGCGTTCATGTTGAATGGCGCGGGCACGGGTTGTGCGCTCTTTAATTTGCGCGGATGTTTCCTGCGGGGTATTGACTAAAAGATCATTGTATTTTAGCGACGGCACGTCAAGATGAATATCAATACGGTCTAAAAGCGGGCCTGAAATTTTTGATAGATAACGTTCGATCTTGTGAGGCGGGCAAAGGCATTTTTTGCGCGGGTCCGTGAGCCAGCCGCATGGGCAGGGGTTCATCGCGCAGATAAGCATAAACTTCGCCGGAAAACGGATAGATTTAATGGCCCGTGCTACAACGACAAAACCATCTTCCAGAGGCTGACGAAGGGATTCTAAAACATTTCTGTGGAATTCAGGAAGCTCGTCTAAAAATAAAACGCCGTGATGGGCGAGGCTTGTCTCGCCGGGCTTTGGATTTGTTCCGCCGCCGACAAGAGCGATGTCGGAACTGGTGTGATGAGGAGAGCGAAAAGGCCGTGCCGTGACAAGGCCGATATGTGTTTCGATAAGTCCGGCAATCGAATGAATCTTGGTTGTCTCCAAAGACTCCAAAAGCGTCATATTAGGAAGAATGGTGGGGAGCCTTTTGGCAAGCATGGTCTTTCCGCTTCCGGGCGGCCCGATAAGCAGGCAATTATGGCCGCCCGCGGCGACGACTTCAAGGCCGCGTTTAACATGCGCCTGGCCTTTCACATCGGCAAAGTCAATTTCACTTTCCTTGATATTTTGAAAAAGCGTCTTAAAATCAACTTTAAAAGGTTTTAGGCTTTCAGGGTTATTTAAGAAATTCACGGCCTCGGTTAGAGTCTTAACGGGAAAGACATCGACTGTATCTGCCATGGCCGCTTCTGGGGCGTTTTGATAGGGAACGATGAGGCCCGCGCAATCCTTTTTGTTGATCGTCATCGCAATGGCGAGCGCGCCTTTGATAGGTTGAAGCGTTCCATCCAAGGAGAGTTCTCCTAAAACAACATATTTTTCTAAAGATGTTACGGACAATTGCTCGCTCGCGGCCAAAAGGCCTAAGGCAATTGCTAAATCAAAGGAAGGGCCTTCTTTTTTCACATCGGCAGGGGCAAGGTTGACGGTGATACGTTCCGGTACAAATGAAAAATCGCTATTTTTGATAGCTAAACGCACACGCTCCTTACTTTCCTTAACGGCGTTGTCAGGAAGCCCAACGATGGAAGTTGACGGAAGTCCATGGGAGACATCAACTTCGATTGTGATAGGATAAGCTTGAAGTCCGCAGACACCAAAACTAAATGTTTTTGCGAGCATAGATTGCGAAAGGGAATATGGGCGTAGTTTAATTTAGGGTAGGTCAGCTTGTCTATCGTCAGGCAGGGAAAAGACCTTGCTTTTTTACGGGGTAATTCGTATAATAATGAACATATTTTTGAATTTTGTCAACACATTCGTGTACCCCCATACTTTTTATCATAGGGCCCGCACTTCATTATGAAAATTATACTTCTTGAATTAACACATAATAGAGTGCTCATTGTTACTCTCTTAGCATGGATTATTGCCCAAACCATTAAAGTTTTCTTGGGTGTCGTCAGAGAAAAGCGTTTTAATTTTCGGTGGTTTATCGGAACCGGCGGAATGCCCTCCAGCCATGCGGCGGGTGCCGCGGCCTTGGCGGTATCCTGCGGCCTTCATGATGGTTTTGATTCGGTCATTTTTGCCTTGGCAACGACTTTTGCCTTGGTTACGATGTTTGACGCTCAAGGCGTGCGCCGTCAAACCGGCGAGCAGGCCGAAATTCTAAATAAAATTTTGGATGATATTTATTGGCGGGGGCAGATTGAATCAGAGCGCTTGAGGGAACTGATTGGCCACACGCCGTTTCAAGTTTTTATAGGCGCCTTAATCGGAATTTTATTTGCGCTTGGAATATACAACAAAGTATAAATCTTTCTTAGGGAGGACAAAAACGTGAATAAAAAATGGCTGATGGTAAGCGGTGTAGGAATTCTTGCGGTTGTCGCGGTGATTTTGCTTGTAACAAATAAAAAGGAATCCAGGCAAAATGCCTCTGAAGCGGCGGCGGCCCCGGCGCGTTCGTCGTCTTTTTTTGGGTTTAATAAATCCTCCGGAGCGCAGGAATTGTACAACACAGCCACAGATTTAGAATCCCAAAATGAATTTTTAAAAGCCAAAGAAGCGTATCAGAAAATCCTTTCCGATTATCCCGATTATAAAGACATCGCGAACGCCCAAAAAAAATTAGAAGATTTAAATATGCGGATTATTTTTTCCGCGATCCAAACGCCGCAAACCACTGTGCGTGAAGTCGCGCCCAGCGAATCTTTGGCGAAAATCGCAAGAGAAAATAACACGACGGTCGAATTCCTTAAAAAAAGCAATCAGCTCTTAGGGGACACCATTCGTGTCGGGCAAAAACTCAGGATTTGGAAAAGTGTCTTTAGTGTCCTCGTCGATAAATCTCAAAATACTTTGATGTTAAAAAGCGATAATGAAATCATTAAGGTTTACCGCGTTTCAACCGGAACGAATAATATTACGCCCGTCGGAACATTTAAAATCGTCAATAAACTTATCGATCCGCCATGGTTTAAAAACGGCAAGGCCATTCCCTCCGGAAGCCCGGAAAATATTTTAGGAACCCGCTGGATGGGTTTTGATATCGCCGGCTACGGAATTCACGGCACAACACATCCCGAAGCTATAGGCCAGCAAGTGACGGCCGGCTGCGTGCGTATGCGAAACGAAGAAGTCCAAGAACTCTACAGCATCCTTCCTGTCGGCACGCAGGTCACCATCACAGACTAATAAAGAATTGAAAACTAACTCTATGTATACGCTAGATTTTGAAAAGCCTGTTGTTGAACTTGAATCTAAAATCAAGGAGCTCAAGCTTTTGTGTTCTAACCCAAAAATCAATTTAACGAATGAAATTAAAAAATTTGAGGATAAATTAACCAAGGCCAAAAACGAAATCTACGACAATCTGACGCCGTGGCAGAGAGTTCAAATCGCGCGCCACCCGCATCGTCCGTACACGTTGGATTATATTCGTCTCATCACGACAGATTTTGTTGAACTTCACGGCGACAGGCTTTTTGCCGATGATTTAGCCCTGGTCGGAGGCTTAGCAAAACTCGGCGATAAAAAAATTATGGTCATGGGCCATCAAAAGGGGCGCGATACCAAAGAAAATTTGATGCGTCATTTTGGCTGCGCTCATCCCGAAGGATATCGTAAGGCGATTCGCCTGATGAAATTCGCGGAGAAATTTAATATTCCTATCGTGATTTTTGTCGATACCCCTGGCGCTTATCCGGGTGTTGGCGCGGAAGAACGCGGCCAGGCGCAGGCGATCGCGGCTAACTTAAGAGACATGGCAAAAATCGCGGTGCCGATTGTGGTCACCATTATCGGAGAAGGCGGAAGCGGCGGCGCGCTTGGCGTCGCGGTGGCGGACAGAATTTGTATTTTGCAAAATGCCTATTATTCCGTGATTTCTCCTGAAGGCTGCGCCTCGATTTTGTGGCGAAGCAGTTTAAAAGCTCCCGAAGCGGCCGAGGCTTTAAAATTAACGGGTGAGGACTTGATTAAATTCGGAATTGTCGATGAAATCATCCCCGAGCCGCAGGGCGGCGCGCATCGTGACGCGGAGGCGGTTGCTCATAACCTAAAGAAAACCATCTGCAAGCTTATCAAACAACTCTCATCGCTCACGAAAGAAGAGCTCCTAGACGCCCGTTATGAAAAATTTCGCAAAATGGGCGAATTCTCGTCGAACTAAACGTTTGCTTTATCACTTCTCATGAATAATCCCCAAAAAACAGATATCCGCGATTTGTCTTTAAAAGAACTTGCTGACTATTTTGCCTCAATTAGCGAAAAACCTTTTCGCGCTAAACAAATCTTTGAATGGATTTATCAAAAAGGTGTTTGGTCGTTTGAGGACATGACAAATCTCCCAAAAGACCTGCAGGAAAAATTAAAGCGGGATTTTCACTTCGCGCCGCTCATGGTCGCAGAAAAACAAATTTCGAAAGACGGCACGACCAAATTTTTATTTAATCTCGATGACAATGAAAAGGTAGAAACCGTTCTCATTCCAAGCAAAAACCGGACAACGGTGTGCGTCTCGACTCAAGCCGGATGCAAATTCGGCTGCCGTTTTTGCGCGAGCGGTATTGGCGGATGGATTCGCAATTTAACAGTCGCGGAAATCTTATCTGAAATTCTTCACGTCAAAGAAGAGGCCAAAAGCCACAAGAAACCGTTATCGCATATTGTTTTTATGGGAACCGGAGAAAATCTGGACACCTACGACAATCTGATGAAGGCGATTCGCATCATTAACGCGAAGGATGGGCTCAACATCGGCGCCCGGCGGATAACCATTTCAACGGTCGGAATTATTCCAAAAATCAAACAGCTTGCAACCGAACATATTCAATTTGAGCTCGCCATTTCTCTTCATGGCTACGATAACGAATCGAGAAATATTTTGATGCCGGTCAATCGCAAATACCCCTTTGATGAACTTATGGAGGCGTGCCGGGAATATATCAAAACCACAAACCGACAGATCACGTTTGAATATATTTTAATCAAGGATGTGACTTGTACGGATCAAGCGGCGGGATGTTTAAGAAAGGCTTTTAAGGGTTTGATTTGTAAAATGAATTTGATTCCCTATAATCCCGTCAAAGAATTTCCGCATCAAACTCCAACGCGTCAAGAAATGATTTCTTTTCAAAACCGCTTAAAGCAGTACGGGATTCTCGCGACGATTCGAACTCCGCGCGGGCAGGACGTCGCGGCGGCGTGCGGGCAGTTGCGGCATCAAAATAAATAGTTGAAATTGCTCCCTGCCCCGCTAAGCGGGATAGGCAGGAGCCTCGGGTCCCCGAGCGAAGCTGAGGGACGACCAAAGTTTATCCGCGTCCATATTATGAGTTGAAATTTACTATTAAATAAGTTATA
>CAZBRU010000019.1:8772-13131 GCA_964494585.1 uncultured Planctomycetales bacterium | reverse complement strand
TGCCTTTTCCTGTGACATTGATTAAATTAAAGGTGTTCCCGGGCGTACCGCCGGCGCCGTAGTCAGTTGGAATCAATGTGTAATCGGTATTGCGGATATCTTCCATTTTTTTCTGGGCCTCTTGAAGCGCTATCGTTGTATTTCCGGCTGATTTCGAAAGTACAGGGCAATAGAGCAAAAGCTGAAATACACCTACAATCACTAAACCCAAAAGCCCAGCAGCTAAAACAACTTCAACCAATATAAATCCGCCTTGAAACGAATCTTTAAAAGCGTTTCTCTTTTCCCTTTTCATCAATACGCCTCTTGTTTAATAATTTTATTAGTTTCATCGTAATAGGTCGCAGCGCGTAAAGTTCCATCCACATTGTAGGATTTTCTAAATCTAACGGGAATATCATTAGTGAATTGCCATTCATATTTTAAAACGCCGTTGAGATAATAGAGTTTTCCTATTCCCAATTCCGCTTCCCCGGGCGCGTAAACAGTGTTTCGATAATCACCTTCAAAAAGCAGAGTCCCATCGGCGTAATAATCTTTGGTGGTTTGCAAGACACCCAGCAAATAGTACTTTTTAGACTTGAGGCCGCCATTGGGGTTGTATTCCTTAGATTCTCCGTGCTTTTTTCCGCCCAAATAGTGTTCTTCGCCGTGAGTTTTCGAATAACTATCCTCAAATTTGACAAGGCCGTCTGGAATAGTGCCAACCAATTGGGTTTTTCCGCCTGAAATACTTTCACGCGCAATTTCATTGGGGCCTCGATAAAAAATATTTTCAACCATATCCATGCCCCGCTCCACCCGAGATTTTCGCACCACATCGCTCGGCTCAGCTTGCTCTTCCATCAAAGCATGGTCAGCGGCAAAGTTACTGCGTGTCCGCGCCCACGAGGAGGCCTGAACGGCGATATTCTGTTTCTTTTGCACGGTCAATTCTTTAGTCTTTTGATTAATCAAATGATTGACGATAAAAATAACCAATACAAAAAAGATTAAAAGGAGAACAATGAGCCGAAGAAGGACATTCCCATGATTTTCTCGAGATAACATTCCTTTGTATTTTAGCAAAGAAAAACCATTTTCAAAGAAACAAATGACATAATTGTCCCGCCAGCAGGCCAAAATACGTCCCAACAATATTTCCCAAAATCGCCAAGAGAAGCCCGACGCACGCCATCCCGGGCTGGTAGATTTCCGCGACAATAGGTGTGGACGCGACACCTCCGATATTTGCCTGGCTGGCCACGGCCACTAAAAACATAGGCGCCTTCAGGATTCGAGCCGCAACAATAAGAAATATCGCGTGAACCAAAACAATCAAAAATCCCGCCGCGACCAAAATCAATGTCGCGCCAAGATTGTTTAACGTGGCCTTCGCTCCAATCGATGTCAGAACAAAATACAAAAGAAAATACCCCATGCGTGTCGAACCGTGGCTTTCAAGTTTTTTGACAGATGTAAAGGAAAGCGTAATTCCAAGAATCGACACAACAATCACAGTCCACGCGTAAGCTGAAATCATATTTTTAATTTCGGGAAGAAAATGCGCGAGTGAAAGTGAAAACGCGCTGCCGGCTGCCGCCAAAAGGAGAATTAAAATAATTTTATCCCATTTCCAAATTATTTTTTGATTAAGAGAAATGCTGGAAAACTTTTTGGAAAGTTCGTCGACAATTTTTCTATCGGAAAAATTCCATGTGTCGAACGCCATTTGTCGACGAGCAAGCGCAACTAATATTCCCATCCACACATACGGGACAATCGTGTCCACAATCACCATGGGTAAAAACACATTGTCCGGCGTGCCAAGCGCTTCTTTGACGGCAATCATGTTCGCGCTGCCGCCGGTCCAGGAAGCCGAAATCGCGCCGAAACCCGACCAAAATTGATTTCCAATAACTGATTTAAAAAGAAAAAATACAAGGGGCGCCCCCAAAATAACTCCCGCGCTTCCCGCGAAGAACATAAGCAATGCCGATTTTCCTAATTTTAAAATCGATTTTATATCGACGGAAACAAGCAAAAGTAAAAGCGCGGCCGGCAAAAGATAGGTTGTGATTTTTGAATACACCGGACTTTTGGCATCCAGCAGCCCAAGTGTCGATGAGAGCATCGGAAGAAAATAAATCCAAAATACCGCCGGTAGAAATTCAAAATATTTTTTAAAGCGCGGATGGCTGGATACATAAAAAATGAGAATTTCAATAGCAAGAAGAAAAAGAACGATAGAAACAGGTTTATTAATCATTGGGGCAGAATTCCAATTCCCGACTTCACTTTGCTGACATCATAAATTCCACTCGAAGTCAAAAATGGGTTTTGTTTTTGATCATTTTTGACAAAAAACGGTGTATCCAAATCCACAAAATCAAAACAGTTTAAGCCCGACGCTAAATGAGCGGCCGCGGTCATGGCAAGCGAACTTTCCATCATGCCGCCGATCATAAGCTTAAGATTATTTTTCTTGGCTAAAAGCGCGGCTTCGCGTGCCTCAAAAATTCCAAATTTCATCAATTTAATATTTATCGCGCGTACACATTTTTCTTTGATAATTCGCTTCACATCAAAAAGCGAAGACGCGCTTTCATCGGCGCAGACGGGAACTTTTAAAGTTTTTGAAAGCTTTTTTAAACCTTCCCAGTCATTTTTCTTGACGGGTTGTTCGATTAAATCGGGAACGATTCTTAATCGTTTTAACTTCTCTAAAAACTTTATGGTTTGTGCCGCCGTATAGGCTTGATTAGCATCTAAATAAATTCTGGAACGCGGCGCGTGTTTTTTAACAGCCGTAATTCTTTGAAGATCAATATCCTCGTCACGGCCGATTTTAACTTTAAACGCGCGGAAGCCTTGCGCGTAAAACTTTTTAACAGTTTTTTCAGTTTCACTAAGCGCGGAAATGACAATCGTAATGTCGGTTGCGATTCTTTTTGATTTGGCGCCGAAAAATTTCCAAAGAGGAATTTTTTTCTGTCTGGTGAAGGCATCGACAATAGCCATTTCGACGGCGGCAACGGCGGCTTTATTGGTTGGAAGTTGTTCGTGAAGCAAAGAAGAGATTTTAAGATAATCTGAAATGTTTTTGCCGATAAGTTTTTGGCCGACAGTGTTTAAATTATTTTTTGTTTCGCTAATAGTTTCGCCAGTGATATGCGTGGCGACGGCGGCCTCGCCAAAACCCTGCGTTCCATCGACAAGCGTGAGAGTAAACAAAAGATTATCCAAAATATCGTGCTGTCCTAAAGAAATACGAAAGGGACAAATGAGAGGAGACCGAAGAGGAGCAATTGCGATTTTAATAATGCGGGATTTATTCATTATCCATCACAACCACTCGTAAAATACGCCGCAGCCACGAACCTTTCCACGTGCCTTCACCGAGTGACAAATCGCTCACCACAACGCGATTGACCACGCGTTCAATATCATTGTGCCAGCCGCGGTGTTCTAAATAACTGTGCGTCGCATGAATAGCGTAGGCGCGCCCCTCAACCATTCCTAAATAAAGCATGATATGGCCTTTAAGCTGTAAAAGCGTTATCCCGCCCGCGGCGCGCTCTAAAATACTTAACCGTTTCTTTTCATCGCTCTTTTTTAAAAACTCAACGAAAAGGTGTCCCGCCTGGCCCTGATCTTTCGAATCGCGCGGCAAAGCGATTCCTACCGTTCCAAAAATCTCGCACAAAAACCGCGAGCAATCCTGTTCGCCATTCATGCCGCCCCATCCGTAAGGCGCGTTTAGAAGCTTAAAGGCTTGTGTCATGATTTGGCGCGATGTATAGGAAAGATATCCTTCATGCGCGTCTTCTTTTTTTAAATAAACCTTTTTAAAAACCGCGATTCCGTCGTCGCCGCGCGCCGGGATTTGAACTTCAACCCATGAATCTGTTGATTGCTTTAAGGGAAATTTGACGCCCATGCGCGCGTAATCAAAATATTCGGTTAACTCTGGATTTAAAAAAATATCTATTTTAGGATTCATCACAACGGCGAAAGAGTCAGCGCTTATATAATTTTTAAAATCCTCAAACCGGCACAGCGCGACATTTTTTGCCTCCACCCACCCGAAACTATTATCAGATAAAACATAAAACCACTTCCTATCAAAGCTTTGATGAAGAATCACAACCGGTGTGGCGCAGTCTAAGTCGCTATTTTGAAGTTCGTCAAAATCAAACGCGCCGCGGCGTTCAAAAAGCCTTTCTGTCGTCGGCAAAAACCGCTGATCGGAAAAATGAACAATCAACCCGAAATGAACAGATATTGTGTCCGAAATAGCGCGCATATTGATATTCTTTTCGATATCTTCAAAAAATGTCCGGTCCGTGCGCTTGGCGTTTTTAAAATAAAAATTCTTTG
>CAZBRU010000019.1:0-8762 GCA_964494585.1 uncultured Planctomycetales bacterium | reverse complement strand
ATTCTTTGTTGAATACTCATTCCATATCTTTTTTAAATCTTTTTTTAAATCTTTTCCTGAATATTCCATCGGAAATTTCAGGAAATCACGCGTCAAATGCAAATCGCTTTCGATATGACGGTTGAAATCCTTGATTTCGCCTGAATTTAAAATTATTTTATCGGCAAATGAGTGCCGGCTTATCCAAAAACCGGGGGTTTTCATGTCGGACGTGACAAAAGGAAGGAGCGACGGCGCGCTGTAAGATGAAACCGCATCGCCTTGGCCGCAGCTGACCGAAGACAAAAGGCAGGTTAAAGCAAAAAGAAATAAAAATATAGCCCTCATAACGTTTTATTTTATAACACATTTGAGGAAAGCAATAACGATTTAAAGAAATAAAGCAATTTCTTATTACGCTTGACATATTTTAAGTTTTCATCGAAAGTAATACTCAATCTATGGACAATTCTTCTAAATCCCGCGCCTTCACAGCGGCTTTAAAAATAGCGGATATACGTTTTTTTATCGGTTCGGTTGGATTTTTCACCATGGCAAGCCGCGCGCTTGCCGTCGTGATTGGCTTCCAAATTTACAAATTAACTAAAAGTCCCTTGGCATTAGGCTGGCTGGGGCTGATTGAAGCCATCCCGGCCATTTCGCTTGTTTCAATCGGCGGATATGTGGCCGACCATTTTAATCGCCGCAATATTATCCTTATCACGCGCGCTGCTTCGTGTTTGTGCGCGATTGCTCTGGCCATTCTTTCCACGCAAAATTATAAAACACCTTTGCTTGGCCTTTATGCTGTTATTTTTTTGGCCGGTATGGCCCGCGGATTTGCCGACCCCGCGAACACCGCCTTTGAGGCACAGGTTGTGCCAAAAGATTTAACGGTCAACGCGACGTCATGGATTGGCAGCACATGGATTGGATGTTCCATTATCGGGCCCGCGATTATTGGTTTTGTGTTTGACGCGTATGGCGCGAAAGGATCCTATCTCTTAATCGCGGGATTTTTTATTCTTTCTTTAATCTCCACAGCCTTTATTGCGCCTAAAATTCAAATCATGCCGAAAAGCAAAGAACCGCTTTTAAAAAGCGTTCACCTAGGATGGCGTTTTGTCTTTGGCAATCAACCTCTCTTGGGCGCGATGACGCTGGATTTACTTGCCGTTCTTTTTGGAGGCATGATGGCCCTTCTTCCTATTTTCGCGGACGATATTTTACATGTCGGCGCTAAAGGGCTTGGATTTCTTAACGCGGCTCCGTCGGTTGGCGCGCTTTTAATCATGCTTATTTCAACGCGTCATACTCCAATTCTACGAGCGGGGCGCAACTTGCTTTTAGCCGTCGCTGGATTTGGAATCAGCATTCTCATCTTTGCTTTTTCGAGAAATTTCTTATTATCGTTAGTTGCCCTCGCGTTTAGCGGCGTATTTGACGGCGTCAGCATGGTTATCCGGCGCTCGATGGTCAGGCTTCTCTCGCCGGATGACATGCGCGGACGCATTTCGGCGGTGAGCTGGATTTTTATTTGTTCGTCGAATGAGCTCGGGGCGTTTGAAAGCGGAATGGTGGCGGCATGGATTGGAACGGTGCCCTGTGTTGCCGTGGGCGGCTTAATCACGCTCGGTGTTGTCACGCTGACAACTGTTTTAGCGCCGCAGCTGCGCCGCTTGCGTTTTCATCCGCAAACATTAGAACGGATCATTTAAGTTTTTTAAAAACAGAAAGGGCCCCGACATGAAACATGTCGGGGCCCTTTTTTGCGTTCTATAAGTTGTTACGGTTAGATTACAACTTTACAACGTTCTGAGCTTGTTCGCCTTTGGGGCCGGTGATGATGTCAAACTCGACCGCTTGGCCTTCGCTCAATGATTTGTAACCTTCACCTTGAATTGCGCTGTGATGGACAAATACATCTTTACCTGACTCAGGTGTAATGAAACCAAAACCTTTTTGGTCATTAAACCATTTTACTGTACCTTTTGCCATTGTTTACTACCTCCTTTTCCCTAGTATTCGAGTAAATAACGGCAACCTACACAACAGGTACTTAAAATAAAAAACCCGCAAGGCACTTAACCTTCCGCCTTACAGGCCTTAGATCTTTTCCTTTATTTACTACGACGTAAGTATGCCTGCTTTTCCCATTTTTGTCAAATGAATTTTTAGATTTTTTATTTCTAAAATCTAATGAGCCGTCCACTGATTTGACTTTATTTTTTGCTCAACATCTTTCGGCGGCTCCAATAAAGGAGGCTGAAATTCTTTAACATTACCTGAAGAGGCGAGCTGGCCTCCGGAATCCACAATGAGCTGATGAACCTTGCCGATTCTTTCTACGCGGTTTGACAAGGCTTGGCTTCTGGCCTGAAGCTGCGCGGCCTGAAGGTCAAGGCTCGCCATAATCTGATCTTCTGTCGGCACCGGATTTGCCGCGGCCGAATTGGGCTGAACATTGTCTTGATTGGTAACTGAAGATTGGGATTCATTTACCGCTTGTTTTGAAATGGGGATTTTTTGCGTAGCTTGATTCTTAAGAGTTACAGCGGCAGTATTTTTTATTTGCCCTGGGGTTTCTTTATAAAAAATATAATGATTCTGCAAACTGGCCCTTGACGTAGATTCAACCGCTTTATTTTTCTGCGCAGGCGAAACAACAGATTGAATCGATTTTATGGATTCAGAAAGATTCTGATCGAACTTATGAATCAAAAAAGCGAGAACTAAGAAACATAAAGAAGCCGCAACCATCCAATTGACAGGCAGTTCTTGTTTTTTATTGTCCATAGCGTTCTCCTAAAATTCTTTACAGCTCTTTAAAACTTAGCTTTACGTAAACTGTTCTTCCGGTGGAGTCAACCGCGGGAGGAAACGCGGGCGGCAGCAAGGTCTGAAGCCTCGTATCATAATATTGCAATTGCATATATCCTCCCCATAAAG
This sequence comes from uncultured Planctomycetales bacterium, assembly GCA_964494585.1. Taxonomy (GTDB): domain Bacteria; phylum Omnitrophota; class Gorgyraeia; order Zapsychrales; family CAZBRU01; genus CAZBRU01. Next base: position 5,834 of record CAZBRU010000019.1, on the reverse strand, counting down.
TTCCTGTAAAGGGATCGAAAACACCCGTCGGCCCGCAATAGTTATTAATTAAACTTCCAAATTGGATCATATTCCCTTTGCCGCCAACCCACCACTGATCAACTTGAAAAGATCCATTCAGGGCTACTAAAACAGCGTCCAATTCAAGATTAGACGGAGAGCTTGCGGCAAGAACGGTAACATTGTTTTGAGCAACTAAGCCTAACAAATCCGTGCTGCTTGGGTCTGTTCTTGGATCAGTCGCGTACATTAAATTTCCGCTGATATACACCTCGCTGTCACCGCCAACTGTGACTTGCCCCTTAACTGTCCCCTGCACCGTAACTGTACCGCTTTGCACATAAACTGCTCCGTTACCAGGAATCGACATAGAGTGGCTAACCCAGCTCTTAGCCGCATTGGTAACACTCATTGTCCCATCCGCATTGAAAACAATCGTACTGTTGCCCGTTAAAGACAATCCGCCGCTCGAAGCCGCGGCAGAAATACTTGGAAGCATCGTAGCTGCCGGCCATGTGATTGAAGGAGCATTGACGGTAAGCCCATAAACATAGTCAGGATTATCTAAAGGAGGCCCGCCATTCCAGTAATTAACAGAAGGGCCGCTTTGAGTGACAGTGCCGTCAAAAATGGGGCTGCCCCAAATATTTAAACTTCCGTTGGTGCGCACCGGCCCGACAGTTGTCATACCTGTAATCCACCACAATTGGCCCCACACAGGATGAATTTCCGTATTGCTCATATAAGCCATAGAAGACATGGCCGTTTGTTGAACTGTCAAAACAAGGGTTTTTGTTAAACCATTATACGTCCCTGTAGACGTTAGCGTGTATTTAGACATTGTGCCAACGGGTGTCGCAACGGCCGAGACCGAGTAACTCCCTTTTTTACTCGCGCCTCCCAAAGAATAATTTGAGTTACTAACGGTAAATGACGAAGGCGGAATGGAATATCCGCGCAGTTGTATAAAAGCGTCCGCGATTCCCGCGTCCGCAACATAAAACGCCCTTTTTGAATCCGCGCTTCTATTGGCTATCGTGAACGCGTTTGTGGCCGAGTAAATCAAGATAGCGACAGACGCAAGAATCAAAAAGATAAATACAAGCGAAAACGCTAAAGCAAAACCCTTATTGTCATTATGTTTTATGTTCATGGGTGGTTCCTCAAGTTGATCTGAGTCGTCACAGATCCGGTTATAGTGTTTTGTGTTAAAGCCACATTAACCCCCACGTCCGCCGCCGGATAATTTCCCGTCGGTATCCAAAAAAGCAATGTTAAAATACTCCCCTTAGGCGCCGCATAAACTCTTTCATCCGCCCCCGCGGGATTAGCTGCGGTGGGGTGATGATACATGAGCGAAGTTCTTGCATTATCCAAAAAGTACCACCGCTCAATACTGTCCGTGCCCCAAAAATGAAGCTCACTCGCATTTATAGTACCGCAAGACAGGCCTGAGCCTATGCAATAGGAAGCTCCCTGCGCTAAACGAAACACCCCCGTCGGCTCCGTTCCCCCTTCGATAATTTTACTTAAAACAATATTCGCGCCGTCTTGAAGCGTCTGCCTTGACAGGACAGATGTATAAACCTGCTTGGTCAAATTATAAAAGTTGTATACGGCCAAAATCAAAGCAAGGGTGCAAGCGGTTGAAACCATAATCTCAACTAAGGTAAAAGCTTTTTTATTGATAAATTTCCTCATATGCTTAATTTGGTATTGGATCATTCGCGATATTTGTTGAAAAATATTCTCTCGTTGTCCTCTTTGCCGCGAGAACCTGCTCCGGCCAACTGACTTCCACCGTAACTTGATTACGGTAAGCATCAAGATTCGTTACCGTGGTAACCGACGTGCCATAAAAGTAGCCGTTTGTATTGCTAAAATTACCGTACGTATCCAAAACAACGGGAGCAGTCACGACAGAAGAGGCGGCTACAAACGTCGCCCGGCGCTTCTGCTCAAGAATTTGCTGTGCCGCGTACATGGCCTGAACCTTGTGCCTTGAAAGCGAGTTCAAATACTGACTATCGGTAATGGTCTTGGCTCCGGCCAGAACAAGAGAAGCAACGACAAGCGTGCTCACCAATACCTCGATTAATGTAAACCCGGCTTCACATTTAAAACTTCTTTTCATGTCTTTCATTATAGAGTTCCTTTAAAAACTCTGCAAAGGTTATCCTAAAATAAAAAAGCCCATCCCTTTCAATAACACAAAGGAACAGGCCAATATAAAATTCACCTTGTCTTTTCGGTAGTCTGGCCATCCTTAATCTAAAAGGATCCTGCCCCGGCATTTGACCGGGACGACTTTGCGGCCCCGCCTTACAGCGGGTGTGCCTTTTCGTATATACTAAAGCTTAGAACATTTCTGCGCCTTTATCAAGGGCGGGAGATTTTCTCTAAGAAAACGTTTTCTTTTAATAATTTGCTACAGATTTGCCTTTAATCAAAGGTCTAAACGGAAAATCTTTTCAAGGAGCCAAAATAGTCACTAACCCGGCGAGAAAAGAGAATAAAAGTAATATGGTCATGGGATTTTCCTTTTTAGTGAAAGGTTAAAATGCAGCAAGCAAATGTGGGCGGTTTGAGGTGGCGATTGATGTGTCGTTTACTCTTTAACCTATCGCCATGTATCAGGACGTTTTAACTCTTGCTGAGAATCAACCTTGACAATATCATCAAATTGACAAGTTTCCAGATGACGTTCTTTTAATTTAATATAAAAATCCGCCACTTGCTTTAACTCTTCAGCCCTACGTCCAATAGGGATAACAATCCCAACCTGTTTATTCGGAAATGTCTTTTTAACAGCCTCAACAGCAGGAATTAAATCACTATCCCCAGATATGATGACAGCCTTATCCCAAATATCAGCCACAGCCGTCTTGAAAAGATGAATGGCGATATTAACGTCTGTGCGCTTCTCTTCAAAAGTTCGATAACTTTTCCCACAAAATCGACAGCTTCTATCAACATTTCTAAATTCTCCAAAAACAACCTTGACTCCCGCCAGCTGGAGCACTTTAACGTAATTTTGATGCTTAACAAGTTTCTTGGAATCCCAAGTGGTATAAGTGGTGAAATAAAATACATCTGAAATAGCGTCTTTATTGCCAATGAAACGCTGACTTAATTTAGCAAGATTAAGCCATTTATATTTATGGTATGCGGATTTACAGTCGAGGGAATGAAATAAATTAAATCCATCTATAAAAAATGCGGTTCTTGCCATAAAAAATCCTTTATATAAATAAAAAACCCGAACCCACTAACGAGTTCGGGGCCAGCAAGACTTGCATCTTGCTGGGATGATGAGCTATTATTTACAGGAGAAAACCCGTTGTCAACGATTATTTTATTTCGATAGAAGTATATCATAAAAAATCAAAATCCAGCTAATTTAGTTACTGTGAAAAAATGCGGCTTGAGGTGGCGATTGGTACAAACTTCTCCGCTTAAATCAGGCGCTGTCCACTATTCTTTCCCCTTATTTCGCGCCCCACACTTTATTATAAAATTTTCTAAACGACGGCCGTGCTGACATAGGATCTTCTAAAGAAAATTCTCCTTCAACGTACTCTCTAGATAAAACTATCTTCACCCAAACCTTCTTAGCCTCAATTAACCTTTTAATAAAATCTTTAGTGATTTCATATCGCTTAGAAGACGAATTTGAAGCCGGGATATAAACAACGGAATTATACACTCCTTGGTCTGTTTCAATATTAGTCATAGCATCAATTGACTCGAAGGTGGTAATGCTCCCATCAATGTTAAATTGAAGTGAATCTTTAGGTGAAAAATTATTAGCACCACTTACGACAACCGTTAAAATAGCTTTATCTGCATCCATTTTTGAAGTTTTATATAACCCTAATTCAAAACAACTGGTAAAATTAATTTTTACACAAGCAGGTTCCATTGTGATCTCAGTGGTTTTATCAAAACCTGAAACACGTTCACTGATAGTTCCTGGCATAGTTACACATCCTACTAAAGTAAAACTTAACAGAACTAATAAAACTCTTTTCATTTATCCTCCCTTCTCAATATTAGGGAACATTTCCAAAAATAAACCCTGCCCTGGCACTCGCCGGGACAGGGTTTTATCGTCAAAACTGGAATTGTTGTCTGGGACAGATTAGAACCTGACGCCAATTAACGCCTCTTTTAGCCGCCGCTATCTTTTCGTTTTGAATAGCATTCTTTGCAGTAAATCGGGCGGTCTCCTCTAGGTTTAAAAGGAACCTCGCACTCTTTTTTGCAATCTGAACAAACCGCTTTATGCATCTCTCGCGGCCCCCTGTCGAATCCACCTTGAAAAGCCATGCTGTCTCCTTTTTTTTGGTACCCATGAGGATACCGGTTGATGATGTTTCTCGCAATTATTAATCTTTGCGCTTATTAAAAAATGGGGTCTTTCTTGGGCCAAACCCTTTTTTGGGGCCGCCAAACTTCTTCTTGAAATGGCCGTCCGGACCGGAACTATATTCTCGGTTATGTTCGCCTTCCGGGCGCTTTTCAACATAATGGCTGGAGTGAGTGCTTCTTCCTCTCGAGTCTTCACGCGGGCCTCTTTTATCATAATAATTGTTCGGGCGATAAGGACGGCTGGCAGGCTGAAAAGGTTTTTCTTGAGACTGACTGATCAAAACATTTATTTTCTTTTCTAAAAAAGCCAATTGCTCATACATCTTTTTGACCAAAACAAGAACTTCGGAGTCGGTGTGCTGTGGCACTGCAGAATTGTCGCTTTTAAATTGCTCAGTCATTGTTCCTCTTTTCTCTAATCAATAGGCCTTAAAATAATTTGATAACACCAACCAATTAATACAGGCTGGATTATACATCAAAAATGTCAAAAAATCCGAAGAAATTATTTACACTCTATACCGCGCGAAGTAAGGCAGTTTTAAGCAAAACCGCGGACAAGAAACTTTCCTTCATTAAGCCGCTCTTGCGAAATTCAATATCCTGGCCCAGGCGGTTCACCTCAATAATCTTGCGTCCGGTTTTTTTGGCCGCGATGTGCGCCCACTCTTCGAGCTGCGGACGGAATATCGAACTTAAATTCGTCGAAACGAAAAGCATGCCCTCGGGAGTCAACGCGCGGAACGCTTTTTCAATCAACAGGGGCATGTCTTTCTTGACGCTAAAAACTGTTCCCTCAAACCGCGAGAACGAAGGCGGGTCGAGAATGATGATATCAAAAAGGTTGTTCCGCTTCGCGGCCCGTTCCAGATAGCGAACGGCGTGATCGCGGACAAACTCGCTGCGGCCCTCATGCAGATGGTTAAGACGGTAATTCTTTTTCCCTTTTTGCAGGAATTTCGCACTGATATCCACATTGGTCACCCGGGAAGCGCCGGATTTCCGGCAATACACCCCGAAAGAACACGTGTAGGCGAAACAGTTTAAGACCGCGCGGCCCGGGGCATAAAAAGCCACAACCTTGCGGTTCTTGCGCATGTCCAAAAATAATCCCTGATTCAGGTGGTCATTGAGATCGGCGTGAAACCGCAAACCGTTTTCTTCGACGATAGTTTTGGAGTTCTCCCCGCCGATCAGCACGTCAACCGCGATAGAGGACGCGCCGCGGGTGCCGGACACTGCGCGGTCCTTGAACACCAGATAGTCAACCTCAAAATGTTCGCGCAAAGCATCGCTGATCGTTTTTTGATGCGGCTGCCAGCGGGTATCTAAAATATAAACTACAAAATGTTTATTGAAACGGTCAATGATCAACCCCTCAAGGGCGTCGCCCTGGCCGTTGACCAAACGCATCGCGTTGGTGTCCAACCCTAAGGATTCACGAAACTCAAACGCGTGTTTCA
>CAZBRU010000018.1:11637-13167 GCA_964494585.1 uncultured Planctomycetales bacterium | reverse complement strand
CCGCGTCCAAGCCGGCGATTGAAAATTTTCCATCTTTACCCGTAACGGAAAAGAAGGGATGCGGCATAACCGCGCACCATGCTTCCATCCAAGGGTGGACGTCGCATTTTAAAGGAAAAAACATTTCGGCTTTATCAAAGGTCTTGGAAGCTTCTTTGCGAAACTGCGGCATAGCCATATTAAATTCCGGGTTAACCTTACTGAGGGCATGAACATTATGCAGTGTTCCGTCAGGATTCAAAAATTTAAGCGGCTGCCCTACACGCACTCCGAGAACATGTGGTATATAGTGGCATCCCTCTTGGTCGAGAATCACAGCCTCTGCTGGAACTGGATAATCTTTTTGAGGAGGATTCTTAACGTAAACAAAGGCATTGGCAAGCGTGTTTCCATCGCCTAGCACAAGCGACTCTGGATAAATAGCATCTTTATGTTTTGAAAGACAGATAGGGTCAGCATCCATCTTTATGGGACTGAAGGTAGGAACATCGCCTTCGTACTTAACTACCCCCGTGATGGTCGCGGCCTGCGCATTTAATCCTAAAATCACCAAAAACGCTAAAACAAATAAACCATTTTTAAACATTTTACTTAACATGTTGCCCTTCCTTTCTTAAATAGCTGTTATTCAATTGTCTCAAATTTATTTTCTTTTTCAAATGGAATTATTTCTTTTTCACATCATGAATTATCAACACGGCAGCTAGAATTTCCTATATAAGCAAACTCATCGCCGCCAAGGCGAGCAGGATATCCACAAAACGGTTGAATGCCTTCCCCGAGAGCTGCTTAATAAATTTTCTTGCTGTCCAGGAACCGGCCGTCATAGCCAGTCCTAAAACAATTCCCATCCTTAAATCCTCTCCTGTAATGAGCGCGTACCGGCCGTACACGATAGTTTTCGTTAAATGCATCACAACAGCGGTCACTGCCTCACTGGCCACGTACGCTGCTGGGGCAAGATTTAAACTTAAAAAGGCTATGGCGCCGATAGGCCCCGCGCTGCCCAAAATCGATGAAAGAAATCCGACCAAAGCCCCCCAAGGAATAAACCATTTTTCCGGCAAGGTATAACTGACATTACGATTACGAAGAAAAACAATGCAGAGCAAAAATATTCCAATCGCCTTCATAATCAATTGTGCAGGCAGCTCAACAAATAACATCGAACCTAAAACAGCTCCTGGCAAGGCCCCGATACAAAAATAAATAACGGGCTTCCACTTAATTTCTTTATAACCGAAAGCTGCGCGGGAAAAATTGCCCATCATCCAGGCTATTGTTAAAATTGGAATAGCTTTTTTCGCTCCGATGAGGAAAGAAAACGCGGGCAAAATGATCAACGAACCGCCGAATCCGGCGATACCGGAAATTGTCGCCGCGAGCCAAGCAAGAATTAGAAGGATTATAAAAATCATTCCGTCAGCCGATCAAAATTTTTCTTAAATTATTTCCGGTCATATTTTTCGCCAATGTGGTGCAAAAAAGATTTCAAGTGCTGCGGAATTTTAAAACCCTTAAATTCCGCGC
>CAZBRU010000018.1:0-11537 GCA_964494585.1 uncultured Planctomycetales bacterium | reverse complement strand
TGGTGCAAAAAAGATTTCAAGTGCTGCGGAATTTTAAAACCCTTAAATTCCGCGCCGCATTTGTAGCACAAAACAATCGTCTGAATTCTTCTATATAGCAACCAATCGAGGATTGAAAAAACAACCAGGCTTAGCCCGTAAGTCTTCGGGACTAAGACAATTCCCACCAGCATTATAAGACATCCCAAGGCTTGATTAAAATCTTTTTGAATGTAAAATTGCCGGCAATCGCAAAATGGGCACTTTTCAAAAACCTTTTCTTTGTCGCCAAGTTGATATGTTTCGCTGCAACTTGTACATTTCCATTCTGATTTTTCCGAAACATTTACCGATATGTATTTTTCGCATTTCTTGCACGTGCGGGCAATAATTTGCATCAAAGCGCGATCCCGAATTTTATCAAATAATATTTGTACGTTAAATCCCCAATCAAAACGGACGCCACAATCACATAAAGCAGCCCCGTCGCTGCTTGCGTGTTTTTAAGTTTCAATGTTCCGAAGACAAAATACGTTGTCATGAGCGGGAGAAGAACGCCAAAAATAAAAGCAATCCAAAACAGAAACCCATCAATTTTTAAAAAAAACTTCCAAACCGGCAGCATATCGCCGCGATAAAGAATCTTCCCGGCACATGCCTGAAAAATATCCCAAGACAATCTTCCGAGCAGCAAAACTAAAAGTATCTGTGTTGATTTTTTAAGATATTCGAGCGGTAATCCATGAACATTCAAGTACCAATGCCCTAAAATCATGGCAAAGAGCGAAGCTGTTAAAATATTTCCGCCCCAAAGAGTCACCAAAAAGGAAAGCGGATCTTTAAACATCCCTATGTAAATCGACTGCGTTAAGAAGAAAAATCCTACCAAACTTGTTAAGCTAACGAGCCACAGATTGCTTTTTTCAGTATTCCAATAATACAATCCGATTAAAAATAAAGAAGTCAGCCACAAAAGCCCGAGGGGTTGACCCCAAGCTTTTCCCTGAAGAGCCCAGAAGGATACCGCTGCAAGAATACAAACCATTCCGATGTTGAAACGAAAAAAACCGTTTTGAATAGGGCGCTTATGTTCTATCCAAAAGAAAAGCGGATAAAAAATGGAAAAAATCAGGCATGTAAAGATTACAATTTCGAGAATCATAAATTTAATTATTTGTTTTCTTGGGGCGCTGGATCAACTGCTTGTGACGCGGAAGGTGTCGCAAGAGTTAGAATATAATCGCGCAAAACACGAATTTGCTCATTTTCATCGCCCTTTAAAACATCGTCGGGGCCGGATGTGTCAAAAGAGCCGGGGTCAAAAAATGTGGGCATTTTTGTTCCCGGCATGACAGCGGCTGGATTTTTAATCCACTTAATAATCCACGCGGGCTTTAAACGCGTTTTAGCTAAAGCAAGGTCGGGCGCCCAGCTGTCAGGCGAACCCTCCGGCATTTTATTGCCGATAATATGGCATTTGGCGCAGTCAAAATAGTTTTTCGAAAAGAGCATTTCGCCGGCCTTTAATTCTTCCGGCGCCGGCTGTCCGACTTCCTGGCTGACAAATGGAAAATCCTGATTATCCATATAGCTAAAATAACGCACCAGCGTGTTAACCTGGGCGTCTGTTAAGTCAAACGCAGGCATGCGTACCTTAAGCCAGGGCCGAATCGTTGTTGGGTTGTGAATAAAATGAAACAACCATTCGCTTTGTACCTTTTCCCCCTCGCCGGCTAAACTTGGCGGACTAAAACTCAACGTTACCGCGCCGGCAGCGGCGTCATCTTTATTTTCGAATTTAATAAGCCAGTCTTTAACAGTCGGCTGAATGGCGCCGCCTTCGTTCTCAATGGTATGACAGCCCTGGCAGTTTTGCTGACGGACAAGTTTTTGGCCTTCTTCGACATGCAGGTTTCGAGGAGTGCGGGGTTTAACTACGGATTCCGCCGGTTTATCTTTGGTAAATCCAAGCAGCGCGGTTACGATGGCTTCCACTTGGTCGTCGGTAAAATGAAAATTGGGCATGCGCAGGCGCTCATCAAACGGCCGCACGCGGTCCTTATCGAAAATTCGCGGATTTTTTAATTTTTGCGTAAACCATGCGTGATTGGTGTGTTCGATATCAACAAAACCAAAATCCAAACGATGCACAGACTTACTGCCTTCTTCTGTAAGGTCCGTTCCAATCGGTTTTTCAGTTTCGAAACCTGGAATAATGTGACAGCTAAAACAGCCGTATTGCTTAATAATTTTATTACCGGCGAATTCCAGCTTTTCATCAAGGCGCATTTTCGAAATTTGGTCTTGCGCCTCCGCTTCGCTGGTTGACTTCTTTAAGAATTCTCTAACGATTTCGTTGATAACGCTTTCGTCAATTTCGGGAACAGAGGTTTCAAGAAACATGGAATCAGATTTAGCCGAAAGATAAGCCGCGATGTCAGAGGCCTCTTGGTCAGAAAGCCTAAGGTTAGGCATCTGCGCGGTCGGATGGTACCGATACGGGTCTTTAAGCCAACTGTAAATCCACTGTTTTGATGTTTTCGTTCCCAGTCCAACGAGATTGGGCCCGTGTTCACGCCGAAGCCCTTGAAGAGTTGTCTTTGTTCTATCAATATCGCTTGGATTCGTTACGTGACATCCTAAACATCCGATAGACGCAACCAACTCTTCACCCCGCTTACTATCTCCGGAAACCGGAATCTCCGCTGACTTGTAATCAACGCTGTGTTTAAAGAGATACTCGACGATGGCATGAATTTCCTGGTTGGTAATCTTGACGGATTCGGGATCGCTGTTATTGGATTGCCCAAAAAATGAAGGCATCCAAGTATTTTCGCGAAATGATTTGGGGTCTCTAATCCACCGATACGCCCAATCTTTTGATACTTTTGAAGCAATATGGGTTAAATTTGGCCCCGCCTTTGGCCAGTCTTTGTACCTGTCAATGTTATGACAAACATAGCAGCCGGCTTTTTCAATAAGATTAAGCCCTATCTTTAATTTATCAGCGCCCTTAACAGTCTCTTCTCCGGAATGGCATTTGAAACAGCCTGCCTGCGTATATTGCTTCGGGTACATGGGCGTTTCTGTAAATTCAAATCGTTCCCAGTGATATTTCTTTTTCCAGTCTTCGGCCTGCGCCGGTGAAGACGGCATATGAGCGGTCGAAAGAAAATCAGTCCCCCGCCCCCGCCCGCCATGGCAGCTGGTGCAGCCAAATTCATCCAAAGAATGCGCAGAATTGCTGGCCAAAAATAATTCAAGATTGGGGTGTGTTCTAAAGGGTTGCGGCGCGTCTTTAAAATCAGGATTTAAAACTCCCTGATGGCAGGTCATACAGCGGTCGACTTTTGGAACACGCATAAAGTTGACATCATCGGTAATATCTTCAATGACAATTTGATCAATTTTGTAAGTCGGATTCAAAAAATCAACTATGGGAAGATTGCGGACAGTATCCGCAATTTTATTTGGCGTGGACATTTCACGGACATCCATCTTCTTAAGCTTGCGTTCCAGCAAATCCGCCTGTTTGGCGATCGCGCTTCTGTCGCGTTCGAGCTTCTTGATATCCGCGCTGTAACTTTGAATTCTTTTCTGTGTCGCGTCAACCTTTGCTTTGGACTCTTCAACTTTTACTTTATGGCGATTAAGGCTTGCTTCAATATCTTCAAACTTCTTTTTCTCCTCCGCTAAATTAGGGCTTTTTTCAGCCTGCGCTTTTTCAAACATGTAACGTTCGGAATCAAACCTTGCCTTGGCAAACTGATAATTCTTCTGATCAAGATCGCTTAATCCTTCTTCTTTAAGAAGCCCTTTGTCGAGTTCGGCAATTTCGGTTTGTTTTGACTGGAAAGCTTTTTCGGCGCTCTCGAGCTTTTTAAGAATGCTTTGATATTCCGAATTGTTCTTAAGGCTCGACTGTTCACCGGAGAGCTTCGTGCGGGCTTGTTCGACTTGAAGATCGCGGAATTTTTTCTGATAAACTTTCCAAGGGCGCAAATAATCGTCCGCGAACATTCCGACAATCGCGGCCAAGAGCACAATCGCGGAAAGAGCGAAAAGAATATTCAGCTTCTTGATGTTGTAATGGCGTTCTTGATTGTCCACGGTTGACCTTAAATGTTAAAGAAATATTCCGGAATAGCGATGATGTACTTGAGATTAAAAATCCACCTCAAATACATTTTAAATGGCAGCGCAACCGCCATCAAAAGAAGTACGACAAAAACGGCGTATCTGAAATTCCCCAACTTCGCGTGGAGATCTTTAAGCCAAGTCCGCGCGAGCAGCGCCGGCAAAATTGCAAAATAACTTACCACGGTCAAAATTCCCCACATCTCCCTGAGCAATATATTTTCCGGCAAACGCTGTTTTAAGAAAATCATGTAAACATATTCAGAAAGATTAATGTTATTGAGCGGTTCAAGCTTTGAGATATCCCAGCGTTCGAACGGCCCGAAGAAATTCCAGTTTGGCCCGCGCAAAAATGTTCCCACAACAATTAAGAAAACCCAGAGCACAAGCCAAAAAAATAAAAATGTTGAAACAGCCATTTTCCGGTCTTTAAAACTATAGTAGCCGGAACCTTTTGGATTTGCGTCAAGATAAGGAATGGCCATCATTCCTATAATAATGACGGTTGGAAAAATGACGCCGGCCAGCCAAGGGTCAAAATAAACCAGCATTTCCTGCAGTCCTAAGAAATACCACGGCGCCTTGGAAGGATTGGGAGATACGGTCGGATTCGCCGGTTCTTCGAGCGGCGCAGGAAGATACATTGACCAGACAATCAAAATCGCGGCGCAAATAATGAGCGCGATAAATTCGATATAAACCAAATCCGGCCAGACTAAAACTTTATCGCTCGAATCGTGATATTCGTTCGGTTTCTTTCCCTCTTCAAGGCGTTTGTCATTTTCCGCGGCTTGAAACATGCTGAGCCAAAGAAAAAACGCAACCAAGAAAATAAGCCCGACAATCGGAACGTTATCGGGCTTTAAGACAATCAAACGAAAATTAGCGTCAGTTAAACCAAAAGCAAAAAATAAAATCAAAATCGCAAAAATTAAAATTCCGCCCTTTTTTGTCCAAAGTTTATAAATTCCAAGGCGTTGATTCCATTTTAAAAACCATTCATTCGGCGGAAAGACAAAAAAGAACGATCCCAAAATCATCGTAAGCATGATTTTAGGAGAAGAGATGGTATTAAAAATGTGTTTAATGAATTCCATTTATGTTGGCCCTGAAATCCCGCCGTCTTTTCGCACCCGCCAAAAATGAATAATCATAAAAATCATAATGATAAAAGGAAATCCGATGCAGTGAAGCACATAAAACCGCAAGAGCGCTCCCTCGCCTACAAATCGTCCGCCCAATAGCGCGAAGCGCGCGTCACTTGCCGAATGAACAAAATTCACATCTCCAATGCTTAAAAACGCGGAGCCCGGGCCCGACGCGCCGGCAAAAGGCGTTGCCCCGGCCATGTTGGAACCGACCGTAATCGCCCAAATCGCAAGCTGATCCCACGGAAGTAAATATCCCGTAAAACTTAAAAGCATCGTCAAAACCAAAAGAATAACACCGACCGACCAGTTGAATTCACGCGGCGGTTTGTAAGAACCCGTCATAAAAACGCGAAACATATGCAGCCACACGGTAATAACCATTAAATGCGCTCCCCAGCGGTGAATTTCGCGCATAATTCCAAGCGGAACCTGCTCAGTTAAATCCGTAATATCGCCGTAAGCGTATTCGACCGTCGGACGATAATAAAACATAAGAAGAATTCCAGTAACAGTTAAAACTAAAAAGATAAAAAATGAAAGCCCGCCCATGCACCACGTGTATTTGACCTTTACGGCGTGCCGAGGCAAGCGTACGGGATGCAAATGCAAAAACACATTGTTTAACACAACCATCATGCGCTGACGGCGGGTTACAGGAACGCCTGTGCGAAAGATTGAATTCGTTACCTGAGATTCAGAAACTTTTTGAAAAAAACCTTTTTTCTTTTCTGGTGCGTCGGCCATTCTTAAACTCCTTTAAAATTAAACCGCAAGATACGACTCGGGGTCTTTCCACTCGCCTTTTTCCTGTTGATATTTTTTCGTTTTATCGACTAAAATCTGTCCGTCATCAGCCAAGCTGATTTTAAACCGTTCGAGCGGGCGCGGCGCCGGCCCTTCAAAATTAATTCCTGTTTTATAAAATCCGCTGCCGTGGCACGGGCACTTAAACTTAATTTCATTGGTAAGCCAGTTTGGGGTACAGCCTAAGTGCGTGCATACGGTTGAAAGCGCGTAAATTTTTTCGTCATCACGCACAAGCCAAATAGCGAATTTATCTTTCCATCGCTCCGAAACCTCCCCGATAGAATATTCATCGGGAAAACCCGCTTTAAATGTTTGCTTGGGTTCAAAAAGCACGTTAGGAAACAAAAATCGCAGCAGCATCGAAAGATATCCGCCGACAACCGCCGCAAAAGCAGTCCAGCCCACAACCGACCATTTGATAAATTCCCGCCGGTCCATCGGCTCATCAAGCATGGATTTTGAGACTGTTGTTTGCGGTGCAACAAGAGGTGCTGGAGCTAAAACTTGCGCAGGTTGAGTTGCCGCGGGTTGCGGCGCGGGTACTACCGGCGGTGTTGGTTTTGGACTTTCAGAAGGATTTACGGGAATAGGGTCCGCCATAATTATTTTTTTAAAACCTCGATTGCCATTTTTCGAACATTCATATTTTGGTCGCTTTGCGACAACTCCTCAATGCGGCGATTAAGATTAGCATCATGCAGCAAGCCTGCGGCTTGAATCGAGGCTAATACCGCGCGCGTTTGTTCTTCGCTGTCGACTTCCGGGAACTTCAAAAAGAATTTTCGGTCGAGCAAGTTTAAAAGCACGCCTTTGCCCGAACTGTCACCCAGTTTCGCGAGCGCAATCGCTGAATCCCACCGAACATTCGGCTCGGAATCATAAAGCGTCTTTTTAAGCGATGAGACAGCTTTTGTGTTGCCGATATTTCCTAACGCAATCGCGCTTGCCAAGCGAATCTTCGCATCGGCATGGTCAAGATAAGATTCAAGTGCCGGCGCCGCTTTTTTGTCCTGCAGCATGCCAAGCGCGTAAATAAGTGCTGAAAGATTATTTTCACTTTCATCTTTTAAGGCATTAATGAGCGTATCGGTAAACGCGTGATTTTGAGTGCGCCCCATCGCGAGTGCTAAATACTGCCGCACGCGGTCATCATCATGCTTGGAATGATCAAACGCATTGTTCAATTCGGAAACAAATTTCTGATCGGTTGGGATAAGCGAAGGATTGGCGAGAATCTTGGAAAGCTCAAACGCCGACTGCCAGCGTTTGTTCAAACTGCCCGTTTTGACGTCGCCTAGATAATCATAAATCGTGCGCTTTTCGATAGTCAAGAGGCGCACCGAGACAAACAGAAGAACGGCAAAAACGGCAATTAAAAAAGGAACGACAAAAAAGGAGTGAATAATGATGCCAAAAAAGGATTTTTCTTGAGGAACTTCTATAGGTTTATTCTCCACAACTAAATCCATTGGAAATGTTTGATTTGGAAGCGAACTTCTTGCAATTGTTTAGGTTATATTTAATAGTGGTGTCAGTTTATCCCACGCCAACATCAAAGTCAAGGGCAAGTTAAAAATTTTAAACTGTTTCATCGAGGCTAAGAATAGAATAAATCTCTTCTTCCCTTTCGGAACTCAAAAGACGCCTTCGATGGTCCGGCGCGGACAAAAAACGCGCCACCTGCGAAATCAAATTTAACTGCATCCCGTCATCGTTGCTGTCTGTTAAGCCCAAAAACAGCAATTGAACCGGAACATTGTCCGGGCTGTCAAAATCAACCGGTTTACTGAGCTTAAAAAAACACAAAATCGGTGTTTTGAAGTTCGCGATGCGCGCGTGCGGCAGGGCCACACCGTCACCGATAGCCGTACTGAGCGATTCCTCTCTCTGCCAAATGCTTTTTCTGACAAGTTCAGAATCTTCGACAATGCTTCTTCCTCTCATGAGGCGAACCATCTGATCTATAACCTCGTGCTTATTTTGCCCGGAGACATTCAAGAAAATATGTTTGGGGGTAAAATATTTTACCAAAGGCCGGCGGACGCCGCGCATCGACCATTTTAAGAGCGGCCCGACCAAAAGAGACGAAACAATCGAAATCATAACGATAATGGAAAACAAATCTTTTCCAAAAAGCCCGAGGTCAACTCCGATCAAGGCGACCACAACCCCCATCGCGCCCTGCGTGTTTAAGCCGCAGCCGACAGCAAGCGCGTTTTTGCGCCCGATACCGCCGAAGAGAGCTCCCAAAAAAGCCCCTGAAATTTTTCCAAGTGAAGCCACAAAAAATAAAATCAGAAAATAAATCCAGCTTTGCGACATATCGAACCGCAGCTGCATCCCGATGAGCGCGAAGAAAATGGGCGCGAAGATTCCAAAAATAAAATCCTGAATCGACTGGCGCATGTACGGCGTGATGCGGTTAGATTCGCCGACGGCAAGGCCCGTGATAAAAGCGCCGAAGACAACATGAATTCCTAAAAGATGCGAAATCGTCCCGTTTAAAAGCGTGAGCGAAAATAAGAACGCGAGCACCGCGGCCGCGTCTTCAGCTTTGATATCAAGAAAGTCAAATATTTTATCGATGGCCAATCGTCCAAACGTGAACGCCGCGGTTAAGAATAAAAACATCGCCAGCAATGGTTTTAAAATTCCGAAGACTGTCAGCGATTCGTGCGTGGCAAGCGCGATGATGACCAAAAGCGTTGACCATTCCCAAATGTCGCTTAAAACACTTGACGTGATGATGTTGAGGCCGACATTGGAGCGGAAAATTTTTAAATCGAAAAGAATTTTTCCAATAACCGGAACAGAGGCAACCGAAAGCGCGGTCGCCAAAAGAAGATTTGTATAATGCGCGGCGGCGGGATTTTTATAAAACGAAGCCGGAAGAAAATTTGAAAGCGCTAAAATACTAAGGAAGGGAAAAAGAAAACCAAGAAGCGAAGTTAAAATATTCTGCTTGCCGTGTTTAAGAGACGCTTGAAAATCGATTTCGAGCCCGGTGAGCAAGAGTAAAAAGAAAGCGCAAAGCCATGAGATGCCTTCTAAGAGATCGTTGTGAGCACCGCTTTGCGGAAAAACAAAGCTCTGCCAGCCGGGTAAAAATTTTCCAAAAACCGCAGGGCCTAAAACAATCCCGGCGACAACCTCCCCGACTAAAATCGGCAGATTCAAACGTTTCGCGAATTCTCCAAAAAGCCTCGCCGCTAAAACAATCAGCCCGAGCTGGGTGATAAAAATAAAAACATCTGTTTCGCTTAATGTTACCATTTAAATTTAACGCGGCAATTGAATAAATTTACAAACGGAAAAAATAAAAACGAGCACGCTCACAATAAGAAGCATCCCGGAGGGCATCATGGCCCGCGTTTTTAAATAGCGGATTAAAAATACAATTGTCAAAAGAAGAGAAACAGCCGCGACAACGGTATAACCCAAATGAAGATTTGAAGACATTAGAAATATTCCTAAGAAAACTAAAATTCCGGAAACAATTCCTGCGATCAGCGAAATTTTGCTTCCGGCTTTCCAGCCAAAATAAGCTCCTGCCAAAAGAAATAAAGCGTACCCTTCAAAAACAATCTTTTCCATTTATTCTCCTCCATTGTTTTTTAATAAACTTTCTATTTTAAAGATTCGCACGCGGCGTCGGCCAACGCGCTGATAAAGCCCGGATGGCATTCAAGGGCGCGGCTCATACGAAAATCCTCCGCCCCTAAATCTTCGGCCTGTTTTCGATATTCAATATCAATTTCACAAAGAGTTTCAATGTGGTCGGTGACAAAGGCAATCGGCACGACAAGAATCTTGCGTTCGCCTTTTTTAATCAAGGCTGTCAACACCGCGTCCGTTGACGGCTTTAACCACTGAAGCGGGCCCACCGCGCTTTGATAGCAAACAGACCAGCGTTTTTTTCGATTCAATTGGCCAATGATTTTTGCAACACTTTGCGCGATTTGAAACGGATACGCGTCAGCTTCATCCAAGAAATACAGCGGCAGGCCGTGCGCCGAAAATAAAATATAAAAATCGTCCAAAGATTCGCCGGGCTTGATTTGTTCGCGTATTCTCTCGACAAAGGCATTGATGTACGTATCGTTAAGGTAATATTCTCCCGCGTTTAAAAATACGGCATCGGGGAGAATTTTTTGAGCGGATTTTTTAAGATAAAAAATATTCGAGCCGGTCGTCGCCGCGGAATAGTGCGGATAAAGGCTTAAAGGTAAAATATATTTTTTCTTTAATCGCTTCGCCTTTTCCATGGCCTCATCCGGAAAAGGACTGCCGTAATTAAAGCAAACCGTTGCGGAGATATTGAGGCCGCGGCGCCGCAGTTCACTTTCGAGCGCCGCGGCCTGATTAAGCGTCGATTTTAAAATCGGGCTCCCTCCGCCGATCAGCTGATACCTGTGCTCTGTTGCTTTTCCGCGGAGTGCCGGCAATAAATTCGCGAGTAACGGCTGGAGAATGAAGGAAAGCGGGAAACGAATAAGAAGCGAATCGGAAAATACCTTTTTTAGAAACGGCCGCACTCCTTCGATATTCTCCGGGCCGCCCATATTGAGAAGAACAAGCAAAATCTCATCGGGATTCACAGCAACCCGCTTGGAAGACAATCTAAGGTCGCCGATTTGCTCAAACCTTTCTAAATCCAGCTCTGTCAACTGCGCGCGGCGCAGCCTGCTTCCGATGATCTGCCCAATCACCGCAAGAAAAATAGCAAAGGGAATAAAAAGTTTTGAACTATGAAGCGTAAGCCTAAGATAAATTAAAAACGGGATGGAGGCATGAATCCAAAAAAACCACTGAAGAGAGAATTTTTGCGCTCCCTGACGGATAAACCCAAAGGGAATATTCAACAGGACAGCGAAAAACGCAATCGTGAGATACGGATGTTTCAGGCAAACACTTGTGATGTCCATGGTGGCGATAGGTGTTACGTAGATTTGAATTCAACGAATGAGGCATCTTGTGAAAGGCGCGCTATCTTTCGATTGAGTTCCTCAATCTTAGACGCGATGATCTGCTCCACAGCGTGAACGGCCGCCTGCCTTTTTTTCATACTGTCTTCGACCACCCTGACCAAGTCATCAATGCAAAAAAGCAGGACATTCGAAACAGCGGCAACCCGTGGATCAATGTTACGAGGCATGGAAATATCAATGCAAACGAGTTTTTGCCCGGGGCGGTTTGCCATAACCGTTTCGATTGTTTCTTTTTCTAAAATATAGTGCGGGGCCCCGACGGAACAAATACACACATCGACGTGTGAAAGAATTTCTTTGATGTCGCAAAACGAAACCGCCTCACCCTGACAGCGAACCGCCAAGGCCTCCGCGCAGGTCTGCGTCCGGTTCATCACAAAAATTTTCTTCGGATTCTTGTTTCTTATTTGTTCAACCGCAAGCGCGCTCATTTTTCCGGCACCGGCGATCAAAACGGTCTTATCCTTCAATTCTC
>CAZBRU010000017.1:9520-13281 GCA_964494585.1 uncultured Planctomycetales bacterium | reverse complement strand
AGTGCATCACTCGTGCCACCGGAAGCGGAAGACAGAACTGTTTTGTTTACAACCGCCGGAATGCAGCAGTTTAAGCGGCAATTTTTAGGACAAGGCGTGACATACCGGCGCGCCGCGTCGTCGCAAAAATGCCTTCGCACCGACGATTTGGATAAGGTGGGGAAGACCGCGTTTCACCACACGTTTTTTGAAATGCTCGGCAATTTTTCCTTTGGCGATTATTTTAAAAAAGAAGCCATTGAGTGGGCGTGGGAATTTTTAACAAAAGAGTTAAAAATTCCCAAAGATAAGCTTTGGGTTTCGGTTTACAAAGACGACGATGAGGCTTATCAGATTTGGGTAAAGGATATCAAGATTTCAAAGGAAAAAATTGTTAAGCTCGGCGATAAAAGCAATTTTTGGCCCTCCGAAGCCAAAGAAAAGGGCCCAAACGGGCCGTGCGGACCGTGCTCGGAAATCTTTTTTGACTACGGCGTGAATCCTAATTGCCCTAACGGTAAGGATTGTAATCCGGATTGCAACTGCGGACGATTTTCTGAAGTTTGGAATTTAGTTTTCACGCAATATAATCGTAAAGACGACGGTGCACTCGAACCTTTGCCGGGAAAAAATATTGATACCGGAATGGGATTTGAGCGTTTAGTAGCAGTGGTGCAGGGAAAAAAGAGTAATTACGAAACAGATCTTTTTGCATCAATTCTCGAAACGATTGACAAAAAAATAATCGAAAACCGCTCGCTTAACAATCCGAGCGAGCGATTAATCATCGCTGATCATATTCGCGCAATTGTATTTGCAATTAGCGACGGCGTGATACCATCCAATGACGGAAGGGGATACATTGTCAAAAAATTAATTATTGAAAGCTCTGATATTGCTTTGCGTCGATACAATTCCGGGAAACCGACTATTTATAGGCTTGTTCCGATTGTTGTCGACATTATGAACGCAGCGTATCCAGAATTAAAGCAAAAAAGAGGCGAGATTGCGCAAATCATTGAAGCAACTGAAGAAGCTTATATTCGAGTTCTAGGTGAGCGAATTCCTCAACTAGAAAAAGAATTGCAATCAACTTCTGCTCAAGATCGTGGAAAAATTCTTTTCCGTTACCGCGACACTTTTGGTTTGACATTGGATAGTATTCAAGATGCGCTTAAGGCAGCAAAAATTAATGAAGTCGAACAAAAACTAGCGCTGGCAGATTATTACAAATTAATGGAACAACAAAAAACCCGTTCCCGCGCCGCGAGCAAAATGACAGGCGATGTGTTTGCCGACGCTGAATTAAAGTTAAATGACATTAAGAAAACGGAATTCTTGGGCTACGATCAAAACGAAAGCAAAGGAAAGATTTTAAAACTGTTTGTTGAATCCAAGGAAGTTGGCGAAGCCAAGCAAGGCGACACCGTAAAAATCATTTTAGACAAAACACCATTTTACGCCGAATCAGGCGGACAAATCGGCGACACGGGTTATATCACAAAAGATAACTCAACAATTCGCGTTCTCGACACCAAGAAAATAGCCGATGTTTATATTCATTTTGGAAAAGTTGAAAAAAATTCTTTTAAAACGGGTGCCGATGTTCAAGCCAAAATCGAAGCCGAGCGGCGGCTTTCGATTATGCGCAATCACACCGCGACGCACCTTTTGCAGGCTGCGCTTCGAAAAATTTTAGGAACACATATTAAACAGCAAGGTTCATTGGTTGCGGAAGACAGATTACGTTTTGATTTCACGCATCCGCAGGCGATTCCTAAAGAAAAACTTTTGGAAATTGAAGCACTCATTAATGATTTCATTTCAAAACACGATAAAGTTTCGAAAGAAAGTATGGCCATTGAAGAAGCCAAGAAAAGCGGGGCTTTAGCTTTCTTTGCCGAGAAATACGGAAACACCGTGCGCGTGGTCACGATTGACGGTTATTCCAAAGAATTTTGCGGCGGCACGCATTTGGACAACACAAGTGAAATCGGACAATTAAAAATCACAAGCGAAGGCGCCATTGCGCAGGGGATACGGCGCATTGAAGCCGTCACGGGAACTTTTGTAAAGAATTGGATGAAAACCAAAGAAGCTGAGGAACTTCTCCGACAAAGGGCCTCACAAGAAAAACAAAAAGAAAAAGAGCAATCGGATAAGAATTTTGAGAAAATAAAGGATTCCATTGATGCAATTCTAAAAGAAGGAAAAAATATGGGAACCATCAATGTGATTCGACATCATTTTAAAAATCTTGAACCGGAATTGCTGCGCAAGATTTCGGAATTGATTAAACAAAAAGCAAAATCAGCCGTCATCGCTATTGCCGGCGAAAGTAACGGCAGTGCAAGCATCATCATTGCCGTCACGGACGACTTAGTGGCGAAGGGAATCAAAGCGAGCGACATCATTAAAGAGGTGGCTCCGTTAATCGGCGGAAGCGGCGGAGGCCGGGCAGAAGTCGCGCAGGCCGGCAGCAAAGATGCCTCAAAATTAAATGAGGCGTTACAACACGCCGAAGAATTAATTAAAAAGAGGCTTGGCGCATGAAAATTTTTACTCCAACAAGTCCGGGTTTACAAAAACTTTACGAGCGCAACCGCGTCAACCGCAAAAAGCGCGTTGAAGAAAAAGTTCAGCGCATCATTGAAGATATCAAGCTGAACGGTGATGAAGCATTGATTAAATATACGCGGCGTTTCGATCATGTTAAGCTTGCCGCGAAACAAATTCGAGTGGCCGAAGCCGAAATCAACGGCGCGTATCAAAACATCACGAGCGAATTTATCGCGTCTTTAAAAACAATCATCAACAATGTTTCGACGTATTACCGCAAGCAGATCAAAAAACCGACCCGTGTCAAAAACATCGACGGCGTTCTTTTAAAAGAACAGATTCGCCCGCTTGAAGCTGTCGGTATTTATATTCCAGCCGGAACAGCGCCGCTTGTGTCATCCGTATATATGACAACTATCCCTGCGAAAGTTGCCGGCGTGAAACGTATTGTCATTGCAACGCCGCCTGATAAACACGGCCATATCAATCCGTATATTTTGGCTGTCGCGAATCTTCTCAAGGTTAATGAAATTTATAAAATGGGCGGGGCGCAGGCGATTGCCGCGCTGGCCTTGGGGACAAAAACAGTTTCTCCCGTCGATAAAATCATCGGCCCGGGAAATGTTTATGTCACCGAAGCCAAGCGCCAGCTTTTTGGATATGTCGATATCGACATGCTGGCCGGCCCGACTGAACTTGTCATTATTGCGAACAAATACAGCAATCCGGATTTTGTTGTCGCTGACCTTGAGGCGCAGATGGAACACGTAGGCGGGCTTTCCATTTTAATTACGAATTCTAAAGGGCTCGCGAAAACGGTAAGGAAGCGCATGACAAAAGGCTTTATTGTTCTTACAAAAAATATGGATGAGGCTATCGACGTCGCCAATCGCCTCGCGCCGGAACATTTGCAGATTTTAACGAATAATCCTAACAGCATCGCCAAGAAAATCGAAAATGCGGGCGCCATTTTCCTCGGGCCTTACAGTCCGACGGCCGTCGGAGATTACGTTGCCGGCCCAAGCCATGTCCTGCCGACCTTAGGCACGGCAAGGTTTTTTTCCGGGCTTTCCATATCGCATTTTACAAAAACGAACCATATCATTTCCTATTCGAAAAAAACTTTGGAAGAAACCCTTGAGCCTTTAAAGCAGGTGGCAACCATTGAAGGCTTGATGAAACATTATGAATCTGTTCAAGTGCGATTTAAATAGAGAAAGGAA
>CAZBRU010000017.1:0-9420 GCA_964494585.1 uncultured Planctomycetales bacterium | reverse complement strand
ACAAAAGGGATAATTGATTAATGATCGCCGTGATTGATTATGGCATGGGAAATTTACGCAGCGTCCAAAAAGCTTTTGAATCCATTGGCGCGAAAGCTTCGATTGTTCAAAGCGCCGCTGACATTAAAAGGGCAGAAAAGGTTGTTCTGCCCGGTGTGGGCGCCATGAAACCGGCCATGGAAAAATTGAACGAACTCAAAATTGTCGACGCGATTCAGAGCGCTATCAATTCCGGCAAACCATTTTTGGGAATTTGTTTGGGGTTACAGCTTTTATTCGAAAGTAGCGACGAAGGCGGAAACGTCAAAGGCCTCGGAATTTTAAAAGGCCGCGTCACGCGTTTTTCAAGCCTTAAAGTTCCGCACATGGGATGGAATCAACTCAAGGTTGAACAAAGTTCCTGTTCGCTGTTTAAAGGTCTCGGCAAAAATCCGTTTGTCTATTTTTGCCACTCTTACTTTGTCAATCCAAACGACAATACGCTTGCCGCGGCCACGACGGATTATGGTGTCAATTTTGTTTCGGCGGTTTGTCAAAAAAATATATTCGGTGTCCAGTTTCATCCTGAAAAAAGCCAAGACACCGGCTTACAAATTTTAAAAAATTTTAACGAGGCCTAAAAAATGATTATTATTCCGGCGGTCGATATTAAAGGCGGGAAGGTTGTCCGGTTATCTCAAGGGAAATTCAACGAGATTACGGTTTATTCCCATGACCCGGTCGCAGAAGCTAAGCGCTGGGAAATGCTTGGAGCCAAAAAACTTCACGTGGTTGACTTAGACGGCGCGGAAAAAGGGGAAATGAAAAACTTGAATATAATTATCCAAATCGCGAATGCTGTCAAAATCCCCGTTGAAATGGGCGGCGGAATCCGCACCGAAACCGATATCGAAAATCTTTTAACCCACGGCATATCTCAAGTTGTCATGGGAACAAAAGTAATAGAAGACAGAGAATTTTTAAAAAGAATTTTGCAGAAATGGGACGACAAGATTATCGTGAGCATTGATAGTTCGCGCGGCAAAGTGACCCAGCACGGCTGGACCTCGGTTTCAAATTTAAACGCTAATGATTTCGCTAAAGAGCTTCAGGGCCTTGGAGTCAAAACTCTTATCTACACTGACATTGCGCGCGACGGCACACTTAGCGGGCCGAATATTAAAAGCATTAAAGAAATACTGGGCGCGGTAGAAATTCCCGTCATTGCCTCCGGTGGAATTGCGCAGATTGAAGACATTGAAGAGCTTAAAACCCTTGAAACTGACGGCTTGGCAGGAGTTATCGTTGGTAAAGCGCTTTACGAAAATCGTTTTGATTTAGCTGACGCGCTTTTAATTGCCGAGCCGCTTAAAAAGAAATTAAAGTAAATGTTAACGAAGCGCATCATTCCCTGTTTAGACGTTAAAGACGGGCGGGTTGTTAAAGGAATCAAATTTTTGGAGCTTCGCGACGCCGGCGATCCGGTCGAGGCGGCAAAAACATATAACGATCATGGCGCGGACGAACTTGTTTTCTTAGACATTACGGCAAGCCATGAAAAGAGAAAAATCTTTTTAGACGTTGTCCGCAAAACCGCAGAGGCTGTGTTTATGCCGCTTACTGTGGGCGGCGGAATCAACACAGTCGAAGACATCCGCGATTTGCTTAATGCCGGCGCGGATAAAGTTTCGATTAACACCGCCGCTGTCAATCATCCAAAATTGATTGAAGAAGCTTCTAAGCGCTTCGGCAGCCAATGCATTGTTGTCGCGATTGACGCAAAGCGCGAAGGCAATGATTGGATTGTTTATACCCATGGCGGACGGGCAAAAACGGATAGAAAAGCCGTCGCCTGGGCCAAAGAAGCAGAAAGTTTAGGCGCGGGCGAAATTCTTTTGACAAGCATGGACGCAGATGGTACAAAGAATGGTTTTGATATCGCCCTGACAAAGGCTGTAAGCGATGCTGTGACGATTCCGGTGATTGCCTCAGGCGGCGCAGGGAAGCTGGAACATTTTAAAGATATTTTTACCAAAACAAGCGCCGATGCCGCGCTTGCGGCTTCGATTTTTCATTACGGTGAAATTCCGATAAAAACAGTAAAAACTTATTTAAACACACAAGGAATCGCGATTCGACTATGAACATTTCCGAAAAAATTATTTTGACCCAAAAAACTTTAAACAAACTAAAGTTTAGCGCGGACGGGCTTATTCCGGCCATCATTCAAGACTACAAAACAAAAGAAGTCCTGATGCTCGCGTATATGAATTTAGAATCGGTTAAACGCACGATTAAGATTGGCAAAACCTGTTTTTGGTCGCGTTCTCGCCAGGAATATTGGGTTAAAGGCGTGACGTCAGGGCATTTTCAATTCGTAAAAAGCATCGCTTATGACTGCGACCTCGACACCATTTTAATCAAAGTGCGCCAAATCGGCGCCGCGTGCCACACGTTTAAGAAAAGCTGTTTCTACCGAAAGCTGAAAATATAAATGTATTTTCCGTCACAAGAAGAATTTTTAAATCTATCGCAAAAAGGCAATCTCATTCCCGTTTATAAAGAAATCTTAGGGGATTTGGAAACACCTGTTTCCGCTTATTTTAAAATCGCGCACGGCGAAAAATATTCTTTCCTTTTAGAATCAGTGGAAGGCGAAGAAAAGGTCGCGCGTTATTCTTTTTTGGCAAAAGCTCCGGAACTTATTTTTAAAAGCAAAAACCGCGATGTCGAAATCATTCAATTTAAAAACGGCAAAGCGCAAAAAAGCGAGCTCAAGGTTGTGGCGACGCCGCTCACGTTTATCCGCGAAATCATTTCGCAGTATAAGCCCGTTGAGGTTTCAGGGTTGCCGCGTTTTTTTGGCGGTATGGTGGGATACATGGGTTATGACACCGTGCGCTTTTTTGAAAATCTTCCAGCCAAACAAACCGACGATTTAAACTTTCCTGATGTCGTTTTTGCCCTCGTTAAAAATTTAATTGTATTCGACCACACAAATCACAAAATCAAAGTGGTTGCCTGCGCGAGCGTTGAGCTAAAGGCTAGCCAGCGTCAAAAACTTTTGGCCTACAAACAAGCCCTTGATGAAATCGAAAACTTGATTGCGAAGCTCAATTCTCCGCTCGACAACACTGCCATAAAAAATACAGCTTGGGACACGGCGCAAAAATTAGACATCCGTTCAAATTTTACGGAAGAAGAATTTAAAAAGAACGTTGTCAAGGCCAAGGAAAAAATCAAAGCGGGCGACATTATTCAAGTTGTCTTGTCGCAGCGTTTTTCGGCCTCCATAACGACTGACCCTATCAATATTTACCGCGCCCTCCGAGCCATTAATCCGTCGCCGTATATGTTCTACTTAAATCTCGATGGAATTCAACTTGTGGGGTCATCGCCGGAACTTTTGATTCGTTGTGACAATGGGATTGTCGAAACGCGCCCTATTGCCGGCACGCGGCCGCGCGGAGAAAATCCGGAAGCCGACGTCGCTTTAGCCAAAGACCTTTTACGCGACCCCAAAGAACGCGCTGAACATACCATGCTTGTCGATTTAGGGCGCAATGATTTGGGGAGAGTCTGCAAAAAAGGGACTGTGAAGCTCACAGAATTTATGGCTGTTGAAAAATATTCGCATGTGATGCATATTGTAAGCAATGTTAAAGGTGCATTACGCGCCGATAAAGACGCGCTCGACGCGCTTGAAGCCTCTTTTCCGGCCGGAACCGTTTCCGGCGCGCCAAAGATTCGCGCCATGGAAATCATCGACTCTTTAGAAAAATCTTCCCGCGGCCCTTACGCGGGCTGTGTCGGTTATCTTGGTTTTTCAGGAAATCTTGACACATGTATTACGATTCGCACCATCGCCATTAAAGACGGCACCGCGTACATTCAAGCAGGAGCGGGAATTGTCGCGGACTCAAAACCGCCCAAGGAATACTTAGAAACCGTAAATAAAGCGCGCGCTCAGCTAAAGGCTATTGAGCTCGCTCACGGAATCACTCATTAAACAGCACAACGAAAAAGGAGCTACATAATGCAAGTACGTATCAGATTACAAAAAATCGGTAAAGGCGCCAACCGCAGCACGCATTACAGAATCGTTGCGATTGCAAGGAGCAAAACACGCGATGGAGCAAAGCTCGACATCCTGGGATTTTACGACCCGAGCAAAAAACCGGCGAGCCTTTCGATTAATAAAGAAAAGCTTAACGCGTGGATTCAAAAAGGCGCGCAGATGAGCGACACCGTGCGCAGCCTTGCCGCTAAATCTAAAAATTAAAGACACGTTTTAGGAAAGGATCTCTATGGCTGACCAATCTCCAAATGTTTTAATGCAGTTTATTATTCCTTACGCTCTCATCATTCTTGTTTTTTACCTTTTGGTTTTTAAGCCGCAGCGCGATCAGCGCAATCAGCTTAAAAAAACAATTGCTGGTCTTAAAAAAAATGATGAAATTGTGACTTCCGGCGGCATTCACGGCACCGTTGTTAACATCAAAGACACAACCGTCGTTATTCGTATCGATGACGCCGCCAAAATGGAAATTGATAAAGACGCAGTAACTGCGGTTACAAAGTCAAGCAACAGTTAAAACAAAGGGTTACTCTTATGACAAAAAGTTTAAAGACAAGGCTACTCATCATCCTTGGAGTCTTAGCGGCATCTCTATTTTTTACCTTTCCTTTAGAAAAGCGCATCGATTTAGGCCTCGACTTAAAAGGCGGGATGAATATTGTCTTAAAGGTCGACGCGGAAAATCTTTCCGAAAGCAAGCGCGACGATGCTGTTATCCGCGCCATGGAAATTCTGCGCAATCGCATTGACAGCTTAGGGGTGGGTGAAACCCTTATTCAACGTCAAGGACAGGATCAAATCATTATCCAGCTTCCCGGAGTCACTAATCGCGAAGCGGCTATGGCTATGATCGGTAAAGTAGCGCAACTTGAATTTAAACTGGTCAATGATGACCCTGTACAATTTAAAGACGCTATCGCTGGAAAAATTCCGGACGGATACGAATTAAAACATATTAAAAAAGAAGGTAATCAACCGATTCTTGTCGTCAAAGAAGCCGCTTTAGGCGGCGACGCGGTTTCTGACGCGCGCGTTGACTTTGACCGTTCAGGATTCGGGGAGCCAAGAATTTCTCTGACGCTCACTTCCGCTGGTTCAAAAAAATTCGCGGAAATCACGCAAAGCAACGTCGGCCATAAATTGGCGATTGTTTTAGACGGTGAAGTTTTATCCGCCCCCAATATCAAGGAAGCGATCTTGACCGGCACCGCTGAAATTTCCGGCCTTTTTACATTTGACGAAGCTTCGCTTTTGGCGTTGGCACTCCGTTCCGGCGCTTTACCCGCGCCGATGCACATCGAAGAGGAGCGCACGATTGGCCCGCTTTTAGGGCAGGATTCCATTCGTGACGGCATCAGGGCTTCTGTCGTTGGAAGTCTTGCGTTATTTATCTTCATGGCGCTTTATTACTTTCTCTCCGGTGTCGTTGCCGATATCGCGCTCATCTTCAACTTCTTTATTGTCCTTGGAACCATGGGGCTTTTAAAAATGCTGATGCCCGGCTCACCGGTCACATTGACTCTGCCGGGCATCGCCGGTGTTATTTTAACGCTCGGTATGGCCGTTGACGCGAACGTCCTCATCAACGAACGCATCCGAGAAGAGATTCTAAACGGACGGCCTCTGGCAACAGCTATCTCAAACGGCTATCATCGTGCCTTTAGCGCCATTTTTGATTCACATATCACGTCGCTCATTGCCGCCTTTATGCTTTTTCAATTCGGTTCAGGGCCCATTAAAGGCTTCGCCGTCACACTTTCCGTCGGTCTTGTCGCGAGCCTTTTTACCGCGCTTACCGTAACCCACACGATTTTTGACCTATTCATGCATTTAAAATGGTTAAAATCTTTTCACATGATGAACCTTTTTCGAAATACCAAGATTGATTTTATTTCGAAACGGTATTTTTGCTACGCGCTTTCCATCATCATCACCGCTGGAGGATTGTTCGCGCTGTTTTCAAAAAAAGAGGCGGCCTACGGCATTGATTTCGTCGGCGGGCAAATCCAAGAATATAAATTTTCAACTGCCGTCGAAGCGGAGGAAATAAGAAAGCTCCTTAAAAGCTCCGGAATCAGCGATCCCATCATTCAGCAATTCTCAAAGAATCCGGAAAATATCATCATCCGCACCTCCGAAGACACTTACGACAAGGTTGTGAAAACATTTAAAGAAAAAATGCCTGAAAATAAATTTGAAACTATGCGCATTGAACGCGTCGGCCCCGTCGTTGGAAAGGCCTTAAGAAAACGCGCGGTACTCGCTATTATTTTCGCGCTGGCCAGCATTTTGATCTACATTGCCTTCCGCTTTAAACATTTTGATTTCGCCGCTGCCGGCGTTATAGCGCTCGCTCACGATGTCTTGGTTGCGCTCGGATTTGTAGTCTTTTTTAACCGGCAGATTGACCTCTTGGTTGTGACAGCCCTTATGACCATCGCCGGTTACTCCATCAGCGACACTATCGTTATCTATGACCGGGTACGCGAAAATCTGCGGCTCAAACCGAAGGCCAGCATGCGCGAAATCATAAACCTTAGCGTCAATCAAATGCTCGGACGAAGCTTCTTAACTGTTTTCGCCACATTAATTGTCGTTGTCGCGCTCTTTCTGTTTGGCGGCGAAGTCTTAAACGCCTTCGCGCTTTGCCTTATGATCGGGTTTGTCACGGGCGCCTATTCAACGGTTTTTGTCGTATCGCCGCTCGTCTTAGCGTGGGAAAAAAAGAAAAAATAACAATGTGTTTAAATCACTTAAATATTTTGCAGGCCAGATTGTTGAAATAGAGAATGTCTTAAGAGATTTAACAGCGCTTGGCTACAAACGCAATACGGCTGTTTTTGACGAAGGTGATTTTAGCCAGCGCGGCGGCATTGTGGATATTTTTCCCGCCAATTTTGATTCTCCCATCCGCCTTGAATTTGACGACAATAAAATTCACGCCATCAGCACGATTGATTTAAAAACGCAAAAAATCATTTGGCAGCACAAGATTGTTATTATCCTTCCCAAAAAAACTCTCCAGCATGTTTTCTCATCGGAAACTCCTTTAAGCAATTTTGTCGACATTAAAAAAGGCGATTATGTCGTCCACAACCTTCACGGAATCGGAAGGTATTTAGGCATTGAGGGCGTCGGCAGTGACGAAAAGGACCGCGAGCATCTGGCAATTGAATATGAAGGCGGGGACAAACTTTTCGTTCCGCGCAAAGACATGCATTTGATTCAAAAATACGCCGGCTTTACCAAGCGCGCGCCGCGGCTTTATCGGTTAGGAAGCAAGGAATGGCAAAAACAAAAAGCGAAAATTCAAAAAAGCATCGCGCGCTTTGCCGCCGAACTTTTGCATGTGCAGGCTGTGCGCGCGAGCCTTCACGGATTTAGATTTTCGAAAGACACCGACTGGCAAAAAAAATTTGAAGACACGTTTCCCTTTACCGAAACGCCCGACCAAATCAAGGCAACCGAAAACGTTAAAGAAGATATGGAATCAGCGCAGCCCATGGACCGGCTTTTATGCGGGGACGTGGGTTACGGAAAAACAGAAGTCGCCATGCGCGCGGCATTTAAAGCAGTCATGGACGGCAAGCAGGTTGCCATTCTTGTTCCGACGACGATTTTGGCCGAACAGCATTATTATAATTTTACAAAACGCCTTAAAGATTTTCCCGTCAAAGTTTCCATGTTAAGCCGTTTTCGCACAAAGACTGAACAAAATAAAATCATCGAAGACCTGCGCGAAGGCCGCGCGGATATTGTGATTGGAACGCACAGGCTTCTTTCTTCAGATATTGGATTTAAAGATTTAGGGCTCTTGATTATCGATGAAGAACAGCGTTTTGGCGTACGTGCAAAAGAAAAATTAAAACACCTTCGTCTCTTAGTCGATGTTCTAACGCTGACCGCGACGCCGATTCCGCGCACACTTTACATGGCGATGACCGGCGCGAAAGATATGTCGACCATCAACACGCCGCCGCAAAACCGCCTTCCGGTTTCGACACACATTGTCGAATTTGACGAGGAGCTCATCAAAGACTGTTTAGAGCGCGAGCTCAAAAGAAAAGGCCAGGTCTTTTTTCTTCACAACCGTGTTGAGGACATCGAAAGAATCGGTGTCTTGGTCAAAAAACTTGTTCCGCATGCCAATGTCGCCATCGGCCACGGGCAAATGTCCGCCAAGCTCTTGGAAGAGATTATGCTCAAATTTTTAAACGGCACCGTTGAAATTTTTGTCTGCACGACTATTGTTGAATCGGGAATCGACGTTCCAAACGCAAACACACTCATCGTCAATGACGCGCACCGCTTTGGGTTAGCCGATTTGCATCAACTGCGCGGCCGGGTGGGACGCTTTACCCACAAAGCCTACGCGTATTTTATTGTTCCACCGCAACAGAACCTTTCGACAGAAGCAAAAACGCGCCTCAAAGCCCTGGAAGAACACAGCGGCCTCGGTGCTGGGTTTTCTATCGCCTTCGAAGACCTGCAAATCCGCGGCGCGGGAAATCTTTTGGGAACGCAGCAGCACGGTTATATCTCGGTTATCGGCTTTGACCTCTACTGCCGCCTTTTAAAAGAATCCGTTGAAAATTTGAAAAAAGACCTTAAAATAAGGCCATATGAAAATTAAATTTCAGGCCTTCTTCTGCTTTCTTTTTCTTGTTGTTTCGATGGCAAAATTTCCTTGTCGTGTCCTTGCCTCCGATGACACCATCATCGCCATCGTCAATAAAGACGTGATTACCTTAAAAGATTTACGAGAATTTTTAGGAAGCATTTATCTACAGCTCGCTTCCGAAAACAAAAGCGAAGAGGAAATCAACAAAATTATCGAAGGTTACAAAACCAAGGGGGTCTACCAGCTCATTGACGAAAAGATTTTAGTCGAAGAGGCTGACCGCAAGCAAATGACCATTAAAGAAAAGATGGTTGAGGACCGCCTTGACCAACTTAAGAAAAATTATCACACTGATGATGATTTTATCGCCGCGTTAGCGAAAGAGGGTTTAACGGTTTCCGACCTTAAGAAAAAAGTTCTCGACCAATATAAGGCCAAATACATTGTGGAGCTTGAGGTGAAACAAAAAGTCTTTGTCAACCCAGAAGAGATTACCGAATATTACGACGGGCACAAAGATGATTTTCGCCGCGACGAAACCGCCGACCTTGATTCCATCTTTATCCCCTTTAAAGGCGATGACAAAGACAAGGCGCACGCCCAGGCAGAGGAAAAGATTAACAACTTCAGCGATTTATTAAATCAGCATATGGACTTTGAAACTGTCCGAAAAAATTCCTCCGGCCTTCCGCCCATGGGAATAGTCGAAAAAGGGCAGCTCTTACCTGAGATTGAAAATGTC
>CAZBRU010000016.1:0-13881 GCA_964494585.1 uncultured Planctomycetales bacterium | reverse complement strand
ACAAAAAGAGAATCGATAACATCAACGATAAGAAACGGTATTTTTATAATAAAAGAAAGATCCGCGGGCTGGACTAAAAACCTTTGAAATGTTTTTCCTGACTTTAGTTCATTACGGCAATAGGCGTACATAAAAGAAAGAGACCGCGCTCGAAAATAACTGCCTATAACATATTGCTTGTTATGTGCTGCCAGGCTGGCTCGGCCAAGAGCGGAGTCCTCAGGAGATTGTACTGTAAAAATATCCTCTAATGCTGAGTCCATGAGCTGCGTATCACAGTAAAGGCAATAAATCCGTTCCGGTGATGTAAAAGTAACCTGGCATCGAAAACATTTTTTCATGAAAGCCGCGCGCCTATTTTTTGATTCCCAGCCACAGATAAAATAAAGGCTTCAAAATGCTCCACCACCCTAAAATCGGTTTCATTTTAGTATAACCTAATTTTTTCGGGGGATAAATTTTTGTGACGGGAACTTCTTTGAATTGACAGCCCAACGTTAAGGCTTTAAAAAAAATATAAGGCTCGAGCTCATAGTGGTCCAGCCAGGGCTGGTCAATGTCGATACGTTTATCGTTAAAAAGCGAAAGCTTAATGGCCCGAAAGCCGTTGGTGCTGTCCGTAATCTTTTTTCCCGTCATCAAAGTAAGCAAAAGAGGATGCAGGCGCGTGGCGAATTTTCGGTACAGCGGCATATCGCCGCCCACTTTTCCTGTTTTTAAATATCTTGAGCCCTGTACGAAATCAAAATTTTCGCTTACGACGGGAGCCACGAGGCGCGCGATTTCATTGGGGTCATCTTTGTCATTGCCGGCCATAATCACAAGAATTTCATAACCGTTTTTTTGAGCATGATGAATCGCCGTGCGAATGCCGGCTCCCACTCCTCTTTGTTTTTCATGACGAATGGTTTGAACGCTTTGCAGACGGAATTTTTCTATCATGGCCGGCGTTTCGTCGGTCGAACCGTCATCAATAACGCAATAATCGACAAGTCCGTAAACAGGGCTTTGGATAAAACGTGTGATGGCGCTTTGAAGCTTGATATGCTCGTTAAAAGCAATCGGGCAAACAAGAGTTTTATTCATTAATTTTTAAACCCTGACGAGAACGCAGGTAAGAACGGCCGCAGGAACATTTAAACGAGGGAGAAATTTTCTTTCCGCAGCGGCAGGCAAACCCCGCGAAACGCGCCGGGTTGCCGATGACAATCTGGTAAGGCAAAACACTTTTTGTCACAACACTTCCCGCCCCTACGACAGCGTATTCTCCTACCACAATTCCGCAAAGGATGGTCGCGTTACTGCCAATCGTGGCGCCTTTTTTAATAAGAGTTTTTTCTAAAACCCAAGGCGTATTACGGTGGCTGCGCGGATAGCGGTCATTGGTAAAGACTGTGTTGACTCCGCAAAAAACATCGTCTTCAATTCTGATCCCTTCAAAAATACAAATACCGTTTTTAAGCGTCACGTGATCGCCAATCACAACACCTTTTTCAATAAAACAACAATCGCCAATTTTGCAAGATTTTCCAATGACAGCGCCGTCTTGGATATTGACGAAAGCCCAAATCTTAGTTTTCTCACCGATTTTGACCTTGGAACCAATTAAGGCTGTCTTGTGATAGAAATACTTCTGCTTTCTAGGCAAGGGCAACGGGAGTTCCTTTATTTGTCATCGATTCTTGTATAGCGCAAAGGGTTTTGACAACGTCAAAACCTTTTTTGGCATCCGCGAGAGCGGGCGCTTTTCCTTTTTCGATGCAATCGATGAAATATTGATCCTGGATTTTTAAAGGCTCTGCGGTGTCGATATAGGGAATGGTGATATTGCCTTCCTTGGATAAAAGTTGAAATTCACCGTAAGTTTCGTAAAACTTTTGGGTTTTCTCGACGTGTTTATCATAAAGCTTAATGGACCCTGCATTATCCAAATCATCCCATGTCACCATTTTTTTATCGCCCACAATCGTGATTTGGCGGACCTTCTTTGGGTCAAGCCAGCTGACATGAATGTTGACAAGAATGTTTCCCGGATACTCAAGCGTCGCGAAGGCCAAATCTTCCAGGGATGTGCCTAAACATTTTTGTCCGCGAGCCGAGACCTCAACGGGAGAACTGTCAAAAAGATAATTAAAAATAGAAATGTCGTGCGGCGCTAAATCCCAAAGAGCGTTAACATCATAACGAAAAGGCCCTAGATTTGTCCTGTCCGAATGAGCGTAATGAATACTCCCCAGCTCATTATTTTTAATATAATTTTTTAATTGCACAATGCCTGCGTTAAACACAAAGACATGGCCGACCATAAGAATTTTTTTATTCTTTCGGGCTAATTCTTCAAGCTCTTGGCATTCCTGCGGTGTTAACGCGAGAGGTTTTTCGCACAGCACATGTTTTCCGGCGCCAAGCGCTTCTTTCGTTAATTTGTAATGCGTATTCGTGGGAGCCGCAATGCATACGGCATCAATATCAGCATTTGAGAGAATGTCCTGATAATTCTTAGTGGTCTGCAGAGACGGAAAAAGATTTTTAAGGCTAGCAAGTCTTTTTTCATCTAAGTCCGCGCACATCAAAGCCTTGGCGTTATTCATAGACGAAAAAATGCGGATGTGGTTTGGGCCCCAATGGCCACATCCAACAACACCTACAGAAATCAAAGAAATTCTCCTTTCAAAAATTAGAAACGTTTATATTATATAAAGAGTGGTGCCCCTATGAAAGATATATTTCAATTTCGTACGAAAGCCGAGCAGGGCCTTGCGCTTATCCTTTGCGCCTTGATTGTGTTTAATTATGCTTCATTAATCCGTGATGCGTCCATTCTTTCCGCAAAAAGAAAGCGTCAGCCCTTTTATTTTTCAGGAACAACCTTTGAGGCCATTCGCCCGCTCCTAAAAAATGTTAAATACGCAGGCTACTGCACGGACAAAGATATGGATGACAAAAAAAATGCCGCGCTTTTTTCCCAAGCGCAGTATGTGCTGGCACCGACTATTCTTGACTTGAACAACCCTGCTCGCGAGTTTCTTATCTTTGATTTTTCCGATGAGAAAAAGGCCATTTCAAAAATCAGAGAACTCAAAGCGACCCCCTTAAAACGAAGCCCTCAGGGCATTATTGTGGCAAAAAAATGATCACGCTTCCCTTTTTTATATCTCTGGCGACCGGATTTTTTTTCATTTGCCTTATTTTAAAAGATGAGCGTGAAGATATATTTTTAAAAATATTCTTAGGCGCAGGGCTCGGGCTTGGGATTAGCAGCCATATCACGTTCTTTAGCTTTTTAATCTTTGATGAGTACAACCGAGCTTTTTTAATAATTGCCAATCTTGGCGTTTTAGCGCTATCGGCTTGGAATTATGCAAGGGTTTTTCGAAAAAAGGAAATTCATGATTTTAAATCAGAACTCATAAATCCAAAAGAGATTTTACCGCTCGGGGTTCTTCTCTTGGCCGGCCTGCCCCTTTTGACATATATCTGTTTTTATCCTTTGGGCGGATGGGATGCCTGGTCGTGCTGGAATTTTAAGGCCAGATTTCTTTTTTTGGCCGGCGACCAGTGGAAAAATATGTTTGACCCGCTCTTGTGGCGTTCCAGCCCTCACTATCCTTTGCTTTTACCGCTTTTAAATGTCTGGGGGTGGAGTTTTCTAAAAGAACCGCTTGATGCCACTGCGGCGATAACTGCTTTTCTTTTTACAATTCTTACCGCCGGACTCCTTTACTCAAGTTTGCGAAAATTTACAGGGATACTCTTGGCGCTGCTCACAGTTCTTCCATTTTTAAGCCTTCCATTTTTTATTGAACTGGCAACAAGCCAATACAGCGACATCGTCGTGGCGTATTTTCTTTTAGGCTCGTTTTTATGCCTTATCTTAGCGCGCCGAAGAAATAAATCTTTTAGTTTTCTTGCGGGAATATTTTTAGGCTTCTTAAGTTTTTCAAAAAATGAAGGGCAAATGGCCGCCTTAATTCTTTTTGCTCTCAGCCTGCCGTACCTGTGGCAGGAGAAAAATAAGAAAATCCGCCTCTATAATTTAAAATATTATTTAGGCGGTTTTGTTCTGGCATTTTTGCCCACCTTGACTTTTACTTTTCTTTACGCCCCAGCTAATCACACGTTTATCAACGGACTCACCTCTCCCCTTCATCCGGCGACATTAGAACGCGCTAAAATCATCGCTGCTTTTTTACTCACGGAACTTATCAGCCAAAAATGGAACGGCCTATGGATTGTCTTGTTTCTAATATTTGCTTCAGATTGGATTTTAAATCAAAAAAAGTATTCGAGATGGGATATCTTTATCTTTCCGTTATTTCTTTTCTTGTACGGCGGGGCGGTGTGTTTTTATTACTTTCTAAACACGTATTTTGAAATCACATGGTGGCTCTCGGTGACCTTAAGCCGGATACTTTTTTCGATTCTACCTGCGACAGTATTCTGGGTTTTTTATTCTAAAAAAACTAACGCTGAATCTTGATGATTTTGTAATGCAGGACACCGGCAGGAACATTGATGGCCACGTCTTCCTTTTCTTTCTTGCCAAGTAAGGCCTTTCCAACGGGCGACTGAATGGAAATCTTTCCTTCTTCATAATTAGCCTCTTCGGGAGAAACCAAAAGGTACTTAATTTCTTCTTCTGTTTCTAAATCTTTAAGAGTGACAGTAGCCCCGATAAAAACTTTGTCTTTTGGAATATTTTCATTTTCAATAATACGCACATGGACAAGCTTGCCTTCAAGATCCGCGATACGTGCCTCGCAGTGCCCCTGAGCATCTTTGGCCGCGTCATATTCAGCGTTTTCAGAAATATCACCCTGGAGCCTTGCTTCACCGATGGCCTTGGCAATTTTTCTTCGCTCGACGGTTTTTAAGCGTTCCAATTCTTCACGCAGTTTTTCAAATCCCGCGCGGGTCAAATAAACTTCTTGCGACATTATCCTTACCTCAATTCTATTTTTAAAAGGGAATGAGTTATTGTATCACAGGCAATAGAGTTTTGTTAAGGAGATTTATTGCCAAACCATCGGCGCCAGCGGTCTTGGCAAGCTTTAATCATTCTTTTGCTATCCCGCTTTTCATAAATTGTAAGCGCCATTTTCAAATTACGCTTAGATTCCTCCGTGCGATGCAATTTGTTCAAGGTATTTGCCAAATTGAAATACGCGTTGGCAAAATTGGGGTCAATTTGAATTATTTTTTGATAATACCAAACAGCTTGATTGTAATCCTGCTTGATATCGTAAATGTTGCCGATATTAACATACGCGGCCGTCAAATTCGGATTCTTTGAAATTGCTATTTTGTACTCTTCAAGGGCCGCATCGTAATCTTTTTCGTTTAAATAAACATCCCCCAGCCCGTGGTACGCAAGAGCATAATCCTGGTTAAACCGCAGCGCCTCTAAGAAATGAAACCTGGCCAAAGCAAGATTTCCGGCTTCCAAATAAAGATTTCCTAAAGCGACATGGGGCTGGGGAAACGCAAGTCTCACGCTTAAAGCCTTTTTAAACATTGTTTCAGCTTCTTTGAGCTTGCCTTGCTGATGATAAGCATTTCCTAAATTAAAATACGCCGTTTCATAGCCGGGATCGACATCAATGGCCTTTTTAAGCTCAACAATGGCTTCGTCGAGCTTTCCGTCCATATAATAAATATTGGCCAAATTGTTATGAGGATGAGCATAATGGAGGCCAAGCCGAATAGCTTCTAAATATTCTTCTTTGGCAAAGGTAAGGTCGCCCTTGTCGTGATAAGCAATGGCGAGATTATTATGCGTTCTTGGTTTTAAGGGAGATTTATGAGTAATATCACTTAAAAAAGCGATTTTATCCGACCAAAGCATATTGCGCTTAAGGGTTAAAAAACTTAAAATTCCGACAATCAAACACATGACAAGAAAATAAATTTCGATTCTTTTGCAAATTTTATTCACTGTGTAAGAAATCAAAAGGCCAAAACCAATCATCGCCAGATACAGCCTGTGTTCAAAAATAACATCTGAAATCGGAAAAATACTTGATTCAAGGCTAAGGGTTACAAAAAACCAAAAGATGCAAAAAGAAATGATGCGTTCTTTAGAATACAACCTTACCGCCAAAATTATTAAAAGCGTGAGAACGCTAAACGAAAGGTATGTTGGAAAACCAAAAAAACTTTTAGAAATTTTGTAATCGTAATCAAGATTTTGATAAACCGGAATGAAAAGAAGGCGTAAATATGTCATCAGCACATTAAATTGCGTCAAAAGATAATCATGGCGGGAAAATTTTGCGCTCTCGCGGGTCATCGACAAGAATTTCGCCGGATCAAACGTCTTATATTTCCACTGCACCAAAAACATAACAACCCAGAGGCTTAAAAAAAAGAAGGGCAGCCAAAGCTTGTACATTTTTTTAAGCTCATTTGGTTTCACATCAAAAAACATCACATCGCATAGAATAATCGCCAAAGGCAGCGTCACAACAATGGGTTTTGTAAAAAGGCCTATTCCCATGAACACAAGTGCCCACATATAATGTTTTCTTATGTTTTCCCGCCGGAAGCGGATATAAAAAATGAGGGTTGAAAGATAACAAAGGCCCGCTAAAAGCATGGAGCGCTGTGAAACAAAGGTAACACCTTCGGTTTGAAGCGGATGGCACAAGAAAATTAAACCGGCGAAGGCAATGACCCATGCAAGCCTTTTTTTATCTCCGCCATCGCAGCAAAATTTTGTAAGAAATATTTCCCGCAAAAAAACAAAAACCAAGGCGGCAACGCCCATATGAAGCAGAGTATTAACAAGATGGTAGCTTAGGACATCAGTTTTCGCGAAATAGTAATTCACCGCGAAGCTAAGGTACGTTAAAAAACGCGACGGGTCAAAACCAAAAAGCCAAGGAAGATTAAACTGCTTGATGAAGGGATTTTCCTGAATCGTTAAAGCGTCATCGAATTGAAAAGGCGCTTTGAGAGAAGGCCCATAAATTAAAAACGTCCACAGAACAAAAAGTGCGGGAAGAGTGACTTTGTAAAATTTTTTACGGCTTGAATTTGTCATTTCATTCTAACGGCTGGCATGTGAACAATTCTTTCTTCGAGTGTTTTAGCTTTTTCTATATTTCCCTCCCGCCTATAAATTTCGGCCGCATGCCCGGCCTGCCGCCTTGATTCCTGAATATAGCCTAACTCATAAAACACGTTTGCTAAATTCACATACCCTTCGGCAAAATTGGGATTGGCTTCAACGGCCTTTCGAAAGTTTTCTTCCGCCTTCACGCGGTCACCGAAATAAAAAAAGATATTGCCCATATTGTTATAGGCTTCAAAAAAACGGGGCTTAATTTTAACCGCCCGCTCATATTCTAATAAAGATTCATAAAATCGCCCAACGTGGTAGTAAACATTTCCCAGGTCGTAGCGGCCAAGGGCGCTGTCCGGATTAAGCCAAATGGCCTTTTGGAAATGAATTTCCGCATTCTTAAGATTTCCTTTCTTCGCATCGATATTTCCCATGCCGATATAGGCTTCACAAGAATAGGGATTTTTTAAAAGAGACTCATTAAATAAGCGCATGGCCTCTGAATCTTTCCCATCTTTCTCATAAAGAGAAGCTAGATTAATATAACTTTCGTAATAGTCAGGATATTTCAAAATAAGTTCACGGAAAATATTTTCGGCCTTTTGGACTTGATGCTCATCAACGGCAATCATTCCCAGATTGTTTTTGGCAACAACGTAACCAGGGTCATACCTAAGGGCTTCCTCAAAAGAATTTTTGGCTTTGCCTATCTCGCCTCTTTCATAATAAATCGCGCCCAAGTTATGATGCACCCTTGCCTTGCGCGGAGATTTTGCTACCGCGTCCTGCATAAGCCTTAAAGGGTCGCCCCAAATAAAACATCGTTTTTCCGTCAAGATGAACAAAGCAACAAGAATAAGAGCAGACACGGTTAAAAACTTTTTTTGATCTTTCAATAATTCCCATAAAAAAAATGTAAGGCCAAGAGCAAAACCATAACAGCTTAAATAAAGACGATGTTCGAAGATAACATCAGCCAAAGGAAATAAGCTGGAGTCGGCGAGAAGTGTGGTAAAAAACCAAAAAATGCCAAAGGCAATGAGCGGCTTTGTTTTGCGCAGCCGAAATCCAAGAAAGATGATTAAAGAAAGCGCCGTGAAGGAAAGATACGTCGGGAATTCAAAAAAACCTTTCGAAATTTTGAAATCATAATCAAAATTTAAGCCCAAAGGGAAAAACAAAAGCTTTAAATAGACGACCAGCACATTGAACTGCGTCAAAAGGTATTGAAAGGGAAATGGGGCCGCAGCGCCTGCCTGGCCGGCAGGCAGGCTGCCTTCGCTAATGAGAATATTCAAGCGCTGCGGCCCCATCAGCATAAAAGGAATAACAAGTCCCGGCAGAAAAAAAACAAACAGCAAAAAAAGTCTTTTAAAAGAAACATTCTTCCCTTTTTCAAATCCAAAAAAACATGCCTCATAACAAAGAATGGCTAATGGCAGTGTCACAAAATTTGGTTTTGAAAAGATTCCGCCTATCACGCAGAAAATCGCAGCGCCATAAAATCTTCGCGTGCATAAACATTCTTCATTTAATCTAAAATTAACGTAACAATAAAGCGCGGCGAGGTAAAAAAGCGCGGAAAGAAGCGTTGCCCTTTGAGCAAGATAAATCACGCTTTGCGTTTGAATGGGATGCACGAGAAAGATGCAGGCCGTCACAGACGAAAAGACATATTGATTATACTTGCTTATTGAGTTTTTTAAAGCAGGTGTCTGCCACGTGGCCAGCGTCAGAAGAAAAACGAAAAAGCTGACAGTCACATGAATAAGAAGATTGATGGCATGCCAGCCTACAACGTGAAGGCCGCCTGACACATAATTCAAGGCAAACGT
This sequence comes from uncultured Planctomycetales bacterium, assembly GCA_964494585.1. GTDB lineage: Bacteria > Omnitrophota > Gorgyraeia > Zapsychrales > CAZBRU01 > CAZBRU01. Next base: position 4,983 of record CAZBRU010000016.1, on the reverse strand, counting down.
TACGTTGGTCAAAAACCGCTCATGCTCACGGCCCCAAATCAGCAAGGGGTTAAGATGCTTTATGAAGGGGTTATGAACGATCGCGGAATAATCATCCAAGACAAATCCGGCCGTAAAACTTCCAAAATAGCTTAAAAGACCAAAGCAAAAGAGGAAAAGAAAAAAACCCATTACATCTTTTCCACAGCCTTCATAAGGACGGGAACAATTTCCTTAATCTCTTCCTTGGTCAAGCGCCCAAGTTTTGTAAATTGCCATTCTTCACTTTGAAGTTTATTTTCACGCGTGATTTGCAGTTTTTTTTCACCGCCATTATACGAAAAAACTCCGACGCTGACACGGGTATCAGCGAATTCCTTAACTTCTTTAAAGGCCTCTACATCCTTCGATTTGTCATACGGCATAAGACTTCTCCTTTTGTTTAAGTTAAAAACCAGGTAAATTAAGGCCCGTTAAATCTTTCATTTTTTGCGCGGCCAGCATTTGAGACTTCGCGATCGCGGCATTGAAGCTGCGCACAAGCTCACTTTCCAATTTTTGTTTGTTTTGTACTTCAAGCAGGCTTTGATGAATTTCAACCGATTTTAACTGCTGCGCGCCATTCATTAAAATTTTAATATGTGAACTGTCGCCCACCTCAATCGTCGCCGATTCAAGCTCCCGTTTCATGCGGTCGGCCTGTTTTTTAATTTCCATCATCTGTTTAATTTTATCCATCATAAGAAAGTTCCTCCGATGCTTTCTAAATGTTTAATATTGGAATCGGAGTCCCGACTACATTAAGAAGTAATCAAGAAAACGTCGGGACTTTTTCTTTAATCAACGCAGGCGATAAGACAAATCAATTAACGTCGAAATCAAAAATGATTTCAAAAAACTAATCATTAAAAAAACAATCAACGGCGAAAAGTCAATTCCTCCCGCCAAAGGCAAAAGCCGGCGGACGGGATAGAGGACAGGCTCCGTGACTTGATAGAGAAATTGGACAATCGGATTTGAGGGGTCCGGACTAACCCAGCTGATCAACGCCCGTACCAAGATAAGCCAATAAAATATCGTGAGCACCACATCTAAAATATGGGCCGACGCTAAAACGAAATTGCTAAGAACGAACATGTGCGGCAGCTTTCTTTTGGCAACACTTCTTAAAAAACTTTAAATAGATTTCCTTGAATCACGCGTTCTTCAATACGGTTCAAAAGACGTTTGGAGGTTTTTGAAATCAATTGAAGTTCTTTAATCACGGAATTTAAAGCCGCCGACGTACTGGTCAACGAAACGGCCGTATCTTCAAAAACTTTGGCCAAATCCTGCACGTCAAGAGGGTCTTCGCCAAAAATCGGCTTGCCTAAATTTAATTTTTCCGTATCATTGCCGTCAGATTCATTAGTGCTGATATCTATCAATTTCGCGCCCAAAAGGCCTTCAGTATTAATGGTAAAACGCGTCGCTTTTTCAAACTGCTTTTTATAGCGGCGATAAATATTCAAAGTGACTTTAACACCTCTGCTGTCGATTTTTTCATCCAAAAAATCAATTTTGGCCACCGTTCCGATATTGACTCCGGACAATCTGATCGGCGCGCCCACTGAAAGCCCTCCGACTTCTCTAAAAAGAACATCCATTTGAAATTTGGGCTGCGTCATGCCCTTTTCAACGCCAATCGCCATCACAACGACGACAATCAACAAAATACCTATTAAAAAGAACATGCCCGCGTATAATCGTTTGACAAAATCACTGCGTTCCATCGGTCCTCCTTAAAATTAATTTAAAAATTCGTGCACAAAGGAATTCTTAGACGACACAAGCTCCTGAGGCGTGCCTACGGCCAAAATTTTTCCCTGATGAATCAAGGCCAAACGATCCGCGATACGAAGAGAATTCTTAATATCGTGTGATGTTATGACCGTCGTGCAGTTGAATTTTCGTGAAATATTTTTAATCAAATCCGAAATACCGCGGCTGCGAATAGGGTCCAACCCGGAAGTCGGCTCGTCGCAAAAAAGAATTTTAGAATTTAAAATCATGGCGCGCGCCAAGGCCGCCCGTTTTCTCATCCCGCCGCTAAGCTGGACGGGATATTTTTCATTAATGTCCTCGAGCTCAACCATCGCGAGCATAGCGTTCACCTTATCTTCGATTTCTTTAAAAGATAATTTGGTGTGTTCTTCCAATGGAAAAGCGACATTTTCAAAAACAGTCATGAAATCATAGAGAGCGCCTTCTTGAAAAAGATAGCCGATGTTTTTGCGCACACCTAAAAGTTCTTTTTCGGAAAGCTTCGTGATATCGACGGAATCAATCTCGACGCTTCCCTCGTCGGGACGCATAAGGCCGATCAAATGTTTTAAAAAAACACTTTTGCCCGCACCGCTTTCTCCTAAAATCGCCATGATTTCGCCGCCTTTAATCTCGAGAGTGACATGGTTAAGGATGACTTGTTCACTTAGGGTTTTAGAAATGCCGGATACTTTAATCATGTTATTTTTTTACAGATCCTTCGCGAACAAAAAGCCTGAATTTATTTCGATCGAACTTCGTAAGAATTTGGTCGTAGGGTTTCACATCTTCTTTGGAGACAAAGAATTCAACGCCTTTGTAGTCGCCCATACGGTATACCTCATCATCAGTCATGATTTCAATATCGTCAGCGGGGTACCACAATCCGCCTTCAAATTCAATCGGCTCACCGCCCCTGATCCAATCGGCTTCCATCGCTGGAATTCTATAACCAAAAGGGGAAATCTTTTCTCTGACGCTGGCTGAACAGCCCGCCAATGTCAAAAAAATTCCTGCCGCAATTAAAATACTGATTTTATTCTTAAGAGCCATTAAAAAATCCTCCTTTTAACCCCAAAGCGTCAAAATGATTTTTGTCAAAATCGCGTTCGATAAAACAACTAAAATGTAAGACAAGGCAACGGCCTTAGTCGTATATTTTCCTACTCCCAAAGAGCCGCCCCGAGTAGAAAATCCTTCATAGCAGCAAATCCAACCGATTAAAAGCGCGAAGAAAAATGTTTTGATAAATCCGCTAAAGAAATCCACATAGCCGATGGCTTCAAGCGTGCGATTGATGTAAAAGGACCCCGGAATACCGGCCTCAAAAATAGCAACAAAGTATCCGCCTAAAATTCCAAGCACTTCAGAAAAAACAATTAAAATCGGGACAACAAAAAAGCACGCGACCATGCGCGGAACAATCAAAAATTCTATAGGGTCTACGCCGAGCGTGCGGGTCGCGAGAATCTGGTCATTGACATTCATGGTCCCCAGTTCCGCCGTAATACGCGCGCCTGCTTTTCCGGAAAAAATGATCGCCCCAAAGACAGGGCTCAATTCCCGCAAAAGCGAAAGAGCAACCAGCTGGGCCACCCGCTCTTTGGCCCCAAAGCGGTCAAGCATGATAAAGCCTTGTAGCGCTAAAACGGCGCCTGTGGCAAACGATGTAAGCGCAACAATGACTATCGACTGAATACCCTGCTCATAAATCTGTTTTAAAATTTCTTTAAAACGGATTTTTCCTCTAAAAATACACCCTATCACATCTTTAAGGAAAAATAAAGCGTTGCCTAGGCCAACTGTGAAGTTAACGATGTAATCAAAAATATAGTGTATGTAGTACATATATTAGTATTAAAGTTCCAAGCTCATGCCGTCTTCGGCAGCCAAAACTTCGATGCCGCATTCCCGGCTTAACTTTTTAGTCAACTCGTCAGGCTTACCGTTGATAATATCGCGCCCAAAATGAGTTAAAACAGCCCGCCGGGGTTTTAGCTTAGTGATAATTTTTTGCGCGTCTTTTAAACTTAAATGGTCAATGCCGTCTAAAGATTCAATAAACAGCGTGTTGATAATCAAAATGTCAGCCTTGTAAGAATCGATGATTTTTTCAAAATATTTTGTATCAATAATAAAAGACACGCTTTGAGAACCAAATTGAAATTTAAGGCCGTAGGTTTCGACCGAATGAATGTGTTTAAGAGGCGTTTGAAAAGTGACGGCGCCCACCTGATATTCGCCGCCTTCTTTAAAAGAAACAACGGATTCCGGCAACCCGCGAAAGTAAGAAAGCAAGATGGATTCTTTTTGAATCATTTCCTCCGGCAAAAACACCGTCCCCCTTTTTTTATAACCGCCGTGCGTCATCGCTTCAATCATAATATTGACATCATTACAGTGGTCAATGTGACGGTGTGTCAAAATAATCGCGTCCAAAAGCGCGGGGTCAAGTTTTGGGGTCGATTCAAGACAGCGCACCAGGCTTCCCGGCCCGGGGTCAATTAAAATATTTGTCCCGTTATAAGAAATCCACACGCCGCCCGACGAACGCAGCTGATGAATGGTGACAAACCGCGCGCCGGCCGTGCCGACAAATCTTATAAAATTATGTCCGTTCGATGAGGTGTTCATTTTGAATCTTTTTTAAGCCAAATCTTTTCAAATTCATCCGTGATTTTGTACTCAAGCGTTTTAGAAATATTTTTCTCATCTTCGCGTTCCGGATTCTTATCGATGGATGTCGGTTTTGCCTGAGCCAAAAAGTCCGCCACTTTTAAAATCTTCGCGCCCAAAGCGCGTACCGAAAATTGAAGCTCACGGTCATCGGTCACCACAATCATGCTTTTTTTATAAGTCGAAGCGCTTACTATTTTTCTAATTTGATCGTCCGCCGAACCATCTGTTGAAAAAACAACTTTGGCAACCGTCGAATTCATTCCCCCGAACATCTCGGGCTGGCCGTCAAAGACAATCGTTACCTTATTCTTTAAACTTCCCTGCGGCCGATAAATGTCAATTAAGTTCAAAAGCCCTTCGCGTCCGCTTTGCAGCCTTTTTAACTTTAAAGGCGGAATCTGCTTGATAATATTGTATCCGTCAAGGATATACTGCAATGACATACATGTCTTCCATCTTCAAATTGAAACTGTTTCGGTATTCAAAAGAATCTTTTTATCCGGAGTTTTTATAAGAAGATAA
>CAZBRU010000015.1:0-14268 GCA_964494585.1 uncultured Planctomycetales bacterium | reverse complement strand
AATTTTGGAGAGGTGGCTGAGTGGTTGAAAGCGGCGGTCTTGAAAACCGTTATGGGTCGTAAGGCTCATCTAGAGTTCAAATCTCTACCTCTCCGCTCTTCGTTCCCTTCTTCCCATGTCACAATATAGAACAATTTTCTTTACGATAGCTTTTCTTATTCTTTGCGGGTGCAATTCCTCTGAATTTTCAAGCGGGCCGCACCGAGAATATTACCCTAACGGCAAATTACGCTTGGAAAGTGTTTACGCGCACGGCCGTTTAAACGGCCCCATGAAAGTTTATTACGAAAATGGCGCGCTCAAAGGCGAATATCTTTTTCAAGGCGGCAGACAGGAAGGATTGGCGCGCGAATATTATGAAAATGGAAAGCTTGAACGTGAAGCCCATTTTAAAAATAGTAAAGCGGAAGGCCCGATAAAGTCATTTTACGAAAGCGGCACTCTTAAGGGCGAGGCCCAAAGCCAAGATGACCGGCTCTCAGGAGCAGCCAAAGAATATTATGAAAACGGCTCTCTAAAGAGTGAAACCAATATGAGGCGGGGAATTCGCGAAGGCGCGGCCAAAGAATATTATGAAAATGGGAATGTGAGAAAAATCTCAAATTACCGCAATGATGAACCGAATGGACTCATTCAAACATTTTACAGCAGCGGTGCTTTGCAGGGTGAAGCGCAAAGTCAAAACGGCGAGCTTGAAGGCACCGTTAAGGAATATTACGAGAATGGCCGCTTGAAAGAAGGGTCGGCGTACAGTAAAAATGTTTTAAGCGGGCCGTTAAAGATATATTTTGAGGACGGCACTTTAAAAGGCGAAACTGCGTTTAAAGAAGGCCGGCGTGAAGGCGCTTCGCTTGAGTATTATCATAACGGAAATTTAAAGAAAAAAGCGAGTTACAAAAACGACCGCTTAGACGGAGTTGCGGCAACGTACCTTGAAGGTGGCCAAATCAAGACCGAAAGAAGTTTTTCCGACGGAAAACAGGACGGCATCGCCAAGGAATATTATAATACGGGCACGCTGAAGCGCGAGCTTCTCTTCAAAGGCGGTGAACCGCAGGGCGATTTAAAAATTTATGATGAGGGCGGAAAAATTATTTCATCCGAACCGGTTTCAAAATTAAAATAATGGGTACGATAAGAAAAGTAGGACAGGAATACGTTATTGAGTTTTATGCCCGCGGTTTGAAGTATCAGCAGAAAGCGGGCGCTGATAAAAAAGAAGCGGTGCGGCTTTTAAAAGAAACCGAATCTAAAATCGCGGCGGGCGAGGCTTCTTTGATTGTGCGCGATGTGGATTGTGATATTTTCTGGGATGATTTCTTACGTTATGCTCAAAAAAACTATTTGCCTTTAACTGTTACGGCGTTTAAAACTTTATTAAAAAGTTTTACTAATTTTTTAACGCACGACAAACCCGCGGTTGTCAAATTGTCTCAGGTCACGCCGCGCGTTATTGAAGATTACAAGGCAGATTTAATTCGCGAAAAGAAAAGCGCAGAACATGTCAACTTTGCGCTGCTTTCTCTCCGGGAAATTTTTGAATACTCGCTCAAGCTTGGACTTTTGAATGACAATCCGCTTGTTCATATCCGTTTTGTCGATTTTAAAGGCCTGAAGCCGGAAAGTGATGTGCGAGCGGATCATATTCAGTCTTTAGCGCAAAAGGGTGTGTCGATTTTTGGCGTTCAAAAAATTATTAAAGAGCAAAGTCCAAAGGTGATGGTTCAATACGCGTCCTTTTTTATTGAATATCATCAACAAAAACTAATGTGACTCCATGGATAACAAAAATCGCTTCATAGTTTTTTCTTTGACAGTAGCGGTGATTGCTTTTCTGGGAGGATTTTCATTAAGCGTTCTTCAGGCCAGCCATATTCGCCAGGCGCGGTTCAGCGTTGATATTTTAGGAAAAATCTTAAACGAATATCACCGCATTCATCATGCGTATCCGGCAAAGCTTGAAGATATTCCAAAATTCTACGCAGTTTCAGCAAAGGACCGTTTTTATTTGGATTCAAAGATTGTTGCCCAGAAAAAATGGGGAGGTTACAGTTACGCGCTTAGCAATTTTGATGCGGACCGGTTTGTCTTAACGGCAACGCCGCTTTTGTTTTGGCCGCCTCAAAAAGAATTTGGAATTACCGAGCAGGGTGTTTTAAGGGTGAATCATGAAAATATCGGAAAAGTCAAAAGCTATGATGACGTGAGTCAGTGGAAAGTTATCCCCCATATGGATCAAAAATTAAGCCAATAAGCAGGTTAGTTCTTGACGGTTAGGCGAAGCGTTTATATAATCATTTTTCGCTTTTGAAAAATGATCCAAAAATTTACTTTGTAAATTTTTGGAGAGGTGCCAGAGTGGCCGAATGGGGCGGCCCTTTTGCATTTTATGCAAAAGGGTTTTGAGGAGCGAAGCGACGAAAAATCTAAAGAGATCCGTATAGCGGATGAGGGATTTAGAAAATCTATGGAAGAGAATTGGAATGTTTACATCATTGAATGTAAAACCGAGGATTTATATGTCGGAATTGCGCAAAATGTTACAGAAAGAATTGTACGGCATAACAAGGGCCTTGCTTGCAGATATACGAAGTTTCGAAGGCCTGTGCAGTTAGTATATTCTGAATTTTGTGGTAGTTATAATACGGCACGAAAACGTGAGAGTGAAATTAAGAGATTTTCAAGGGCTAAAAAGCTGAAATTAGCAGAGATATTTGAGACCTCTCGTCCCGCCTAAACAACGGCGGGACTCGAGGTCCAAAAATTTACTTTGTAAATTTTTGGAGAGGTGCCAGAGTGGCCGAATGGGGCGGTCTCGAAAACCGTTATCCCGCGTAAGCGGGATCTAGAGTTCAAATCTCTACCTCTCCGTTAAATTTGCCCTTTATTAAAATATTGGCAAATTTACTCCACCGAATACCTCAAAATTGTCGAAGAGAATTTTGAGGTGGGAATGAGGCGGAGAAGAATTGTTGTTTTTTGGTAGAAATACTTGAGACCTCTCGCCCCAAAGATACGCTGGGGCTCGAGGTCCAAAATTTTACGAAGTGAAATTTTGGAGAGGTGGCAGAGTGGTCGAATGCGCACGCTTGGAAAGCGTGTGGCGATCGTAAGGTTGCCCTCGGGTTCGAATCCCGACCTCTCCGCTGTTTCTTCCTTTAAAGCCAAAACCTTTCAACCGAATGGAAAAGGTTTTGGCAGGTCTAGAAAAGAAACAAGGACACTGACGAGGCTCCGTCCGAGGAAGTGTCCGCTAACGGCGGGGAAATCCCGACAAACAATTATGAACATCCACGACGCCTGGGAAAAAGCGCTGACGCGCACTGAAATTCTCCGCTCGCGCATGCAGGGGCTCGCGACATTTTCAGATACGCATGTTCCCTACATCATGCTATCGGAATCGTCCGTGCATTTGAATGATACCGTGGTGCGCCGGGGCGAGGTTGTGGTGCGCCGCCCGTCGATTATTTTGCCGCCAAATATTCCTCAATTTGAAGGTTTTGAATTTGAAGGTGAAAAAGTTTTTGACACCGAGGACATGATCAACTTTTTGTTGGTGCGCGGCATTACGATGCCGTCTCTTCAGTATGACAATAAAACGTTTTTCTTAGATATTTTTGAAGGGAAAACGACAAAAGCCACAGACCACTTTCTTGACCAGCTTCAAAAAGCTGAAGATGTTCATACCGGCCTTATTTTGGGGCCTGAAGACTGCTGGCAGTTTTCGCTTTTGATTTTTATCTGCGGCCAGGTTGCAAAGAACGCGGATATGGATATCAAAAGATTCTTAGACAATTACAGAAAAAAAGGGTTTGAGCGATGATAAAAAATGGTCGATATGTTTTTGTGTTCACAATAGCGGTATTCCTCAGTTCCGCGTTTTCTTTAAGCGCCGAAAATGAAACGCAAAAGTACACGTTAGATAATGGGCTTGTGGTTTTGATTACTCCGCTGCCGTCCAGCCCGGTTGTTGCCGTGCAGGCGCTGGTCAAGACCGGATCGACGACGGAAGGAAAATATCTTGGCGCCGGCATTTCCCATTTTATTGAACACATGCTTTTTAAAGGAACCGTAAAGCGGCCTGGCCCTTCCCAAATTCCTACTGAGGTCCGCGGCTTGGGCGGTTACATCAACGCCTCAACCAGTTTTGACCATACGACGTACACCATTGATTTACCGAAAGAAAAATTATCCCAAGGGATTGACATTATAGCGGACATGCTTATGAACGCGAAGTTTGATCCCAAAGAAACGGAAAAAGAGCGGCAGGTCATTAGAGGAGAAATGCGTTTATATGAAGACAATCCCGACAGGCACATTAGCGATTTGACTTTTCAGGCTGTTTATACGCATCATCCGTATCGGCATCCCGTGATCGGCTATAAGCCGTTATTCGACGCCGTCAGCCGCGATGATTTGCTGGATTATTATCACAGCAGTTATATTCCAAATAATATTATCTTCACAATCGCCGGCGATTTGAATGTTGAAGAAACATTGAAACACGTCAAAGATGTTTCTAAAGATTTTAAACCTAAAAATTATCCGCTTCGAAATTTACCGCAAGAGCCGCCGCAGATTACAAACCGCCGCGTTGACGAAAACTACGCGACTCCGCTCACGCGAATTGTGATGGCCCACCAAGGAGTAAGCCTCAACGATAATGATTTGTTCGCGCTCGATACCTTGGGGATGATTTTAGGGCAGGGGAGCAGTTCTCGATTCTATGAAAATATTTTTAAGAAAAAAAATCTCGTTTACGCGATTTCCGCCGGCAACTTCACGCCGATGGATAGAGGGCTTTTTGAAATTGACGCGACGCTTGAGGACAAGAACGTCGAAGGCGCGCTTAAGGCCGTTAAAGAAGAGATTGAAAATCTTAAGAAGAACGGAATTTCAGCAGATGAGCTTGAAAAAGCGAAAAGACAGGTTGTGAGCGCCAATGTCTTTAACCGTCAAACAGCTTCGGGAATCGCCGAAGATGTTGCGATAAACGAGTTTTTCATGGGCGATCTTAACTTTTCACAAAAATATGTCGATGCCGTGAAAAACTTGACACAAAATGATATTCAGCAGGCCGCCAATAAATATTTGAAGGAAAACACATTAAGCACCATTGTTTTGCATGCGAAGGCTGAAGGAAAAAAAGAAATCAAAGAAAATAAGCCTCGCGTCAAAAATGAAATCGAAAAAGTGACGCTTGATAACGGAATGACGATTCTTTTTAAGGAAGACCACACGCTTCCTTTGACGTTTATTCGCCTTGTGCTTCGAGGCGGGCTTTTGGAAGAAGCTCCCGAAACAAACGGTATTTTTAATTTAATGGCCGGGTTGTGGAGCCAAGGGACAAAGTCTAGAAGTGCCGAGCAAATCGCTCATGATGTTGAAGCGAAGGGAATGCATTTTGGAGGCTTTTCGGGAAAAAATAGTTTTGGATTAAGCTGTGATTTTCTTTCTGAGGATTTAGATTTTGGACTGTCGCTTCTCGAAGACGCCGTCAAGAATCCGATTTTTCCCGAAGTCGAACTTTCGAAAGAAAAAGAGTCCGTCAAAAGTGCTATACTTTCAAGGAAAGACGATATCTTGACGACCGCGCTTTTAGAGCTTAAAAAAGAATTGTTCTTTACGCATCCGTATCACTTCGACGATTTGGGAACGCTTGAATCGGTTGAAAAAATCAAACGCGAAGACATCGCGGCTGTGTATCAAGGATTCTCTGTTCCTCAAAATATGGTTTGGGCTGTTTTTGGAGATTTTGATAAAACGAAAGTGCTTGCGTTTTTCAAAGAAAAATTTTCGAATCTTAAAAAAACACCGCTCACACTATCTTCGCCTTCGCTGGTTTCTTTGGGCCGCACGCAGGAAAATGATTTAACGATGGACAAAGAGCAGGCCGTTGTCGCGGTTGGTTTTCAAGGCCCGGCCTTAGATGGCGCGGACCGTTATGGAATCGAAGTATTGTCGTCGGTGCTGGGGTCTCCGCTCAATGGGCGTATTTTTATCAAAATCCGTGAAGAGCTGGGAAAAGCGTATACGCTGGGCGGCTCGTACATTCCCGGAATAAAAACCGGCACAATCTATTTTTATGTTTCAACGACACAGGCGCAAGTTGACAAGGTTAAAGAACTGCTTTTGGAACAGCTTCAAAATATTTCGAAGCAGGGAATTACGGACCAGGAACTTAAAAATACTCAAACGTATTTAAAAGGAACAGATAAGATTGCCCGCGAAGCCGCAGGCAGTTTAGCTTCAAGCGTTGCCTTAGATGAGCTTTACGGCTTGGGATTTAACGCGCATAAAGATTACGATAAGAAAATTGACGCCGTCACCAAGGCGGATGTGAAACGTTTAGCGCAAAAATATCTCGATGTGTCAAAGGCGGCCGTTGTTGTGATTAAATCGCCGCACCCCCAAGGCGTGAAACAAAACCCTGTCAAAGAGGATATTTATATTTACAATGATATCGGTCGATGATAAATTAAAGGGCTGATTTACGAAAGGAAGTTTTAATTTATGACTAAAACGGAATCACTTGAGCTTGAGGCTTTTGTGATTGAACAATTGCGGGGGAAATTCACTATTCTTCAGCCGCAGAATGAAAAAGAAGAAGCTGTCCTCGCTGTTCTTAAAAATGCCGACGGAAAGATTTCTTTTTCAGGAAAATTAAGCCCCGAAGACAAAAAAAATTTCATGCGTCAATTTCTTTCGTACGGCCTCATTGAAGATTTGCTTTGCGATTCGGATGTTGAAGATATCATCATTAACTCCTTGAACACCATTTATATTCATCACGCCCAAAAAGGTTTTGTTCCGACGGGAAAACAATTTAAAAGCTTCAAAGAGCTCGGTCTCTTTGCTAAAAAGCTGATTCTTTTTTCGGGGCGAAACGAAACGAATTCTATCGTGAATCTCGAACTTCCCAATTTAGAGGGGCGCGTCAATATTGTTTCCTCTCCCATGGGGCCGCAGATTACAATCACAAAAGCCAAGGTCGAACCGTTGAGTATTATTGATCTTATCGCGCGGGAAAGTTTGTCGTATGAAATCGCGGCGCAATTGTGGCTTTACGTGGAAGGCCTTTCGGTCAAGCCGGCCAATATCATTATCGCGGGCGGCCCGGGAACGGGAAAGACGACACTTTTAAACGCGCTTTTTAGTTTTGTGCCGGCGAATGAACGCATGGTTGTGATGGAAGACACCCTCGAGCTGAATACCTTTTTAGATGAAAGCTGTTCGCGTTTGGAAAGTAACGACGAAGTGTCACTTGCGGAGCTTGTGAAAAACAGCCTTCGTATGCGTCCTGACAGAATTGTGGTGGGTGAGGTGAGGGGCGAAGAAGCAAGAGATATGATTACGGCGGTTAACGTCGGGAAATACTGCATGGGAACGATTCACGCCGCGACGTGCCGCGAAGCGATTTTGCGGCTTCAAAACGAACCGATGAATGTCCCTGAGGTGCTGGTAAATTTGGTCGACGTCTTTGTGATTATGCGCAGATTTCACGTGCAGGACAAAGTTTACCGCGTCATCGAAGAGCTCAGCGAAACAGGCGGGATGGAGCAAAAAACAGTTTTGCTTTCGCAGATTTATAAATACGATTTTGATAAAAGAATGATCCGGCCTGTGGCGACCAGCACCGTTTACCGCGACCGTTTAGCGCGGGCCGCTGGGCTTACACCAAAAGATATCATCGACGAAGTTTCTGTGCGTACTCAGATTTTAAAAACATTGGCGCAAAAGGGAATGAAGCTTATTAAAGAAGTGACGACTCTTTGCCGTGCCTACAATCAAAACCCCCAGGAAACATTGAAAAATTTAGGTTTAAGCCGGGAACAAATCCTTAAACAAAAAAAATAAAATATTGTGCGCCTGCCCCTCGCCGAATATATAAATAGTAACGGCTCGTGACAAGGCGCAAATTATTCTTGGATAAAGACTTTTAGTTGAAATTTGCGCCTGTAGCTCAACTGGATAGAGCGTCAGCCTCCGGAGCTGAAGGTTACTGGTTCGACCCCAGTCAGGCGCGTCTTTCTTTTCATTATGATAAATGCGTTCGACAAACTTATGATGCAGGAAGCCTTGAAATTGGCGCTGACGGCCTTTGAAAAAGACGAAGTGCCGATCGGCTGCGTCATTACGCACAAAAATAAAATCATTTCCCGCGCCCACAATCAAGTCGAGATGCTTAAAGACCCGACCGCGCACGCGGAAATGATCAGCATTACGCAGGCGACGAACTTTCTTTCCGCCAAGTGGTTGCAGGACTGTACCCTCTATGTTACAATTGAGCCCTGTTCGATGTGCGCCGGAGCGCTTGTGCTGGCCAGAGTGAAAAGAATTTGTTTCGGGGCGGGCGACCCTAAAACCGGCGCGTGCGGCTCCGTCGTTAATATTGCGCATCATCAAAAATTAAACCACCGCATAGAAATCGAAAAAGGCGTTTTAGAACAAGAGTGCGGCGGATTGCTTTCAGATTTCTTCAAGAAGAAAAGAATTAAAGAACAGCAGATTTTAAATTAGATCCCTCGTCCCGCCTTTGGCGGGACTCGGGATCCAAATTTTTGTTTTACAAAAATTTGGAGAGATGCCGGAGTGGCCGAACGGAGCTGCCTGCTAAGCAGTTGGTTGGCGTAAGCCGACCCCCGGGTTCGAATCCCGGTCTCTCCGCCAGTCTTCTAGGTGAACCGTCCGTCGAGAACAGTTAGCGTTTTTTGCGTGAGTTGTCGTGGACGCGAACCCTGAAGGATAAGTTGAGTAGAAGGGGAGTCGAACTGTTATTGTAAGGAAAGCGGCATTAAACAATTATGAAAATCGATCCAAAATCAATTAAAGGGAACTGGACATTTGGCTGGGCGTTGGATGTTCATACGCTCAGCAGTATGCCAATTGGGCCAAACGAGTTTGGTCATATGCAATTTGACAACACTTATAGCGAAATCGGGGAGGCCATCTTTAAGCTTAAATACCGAAACGATAAATCTCAAGTTAATGTAATAGCGCAAGTCGTTACCGATTTTATTAAAAGCAAGTCGGAGTTGTCTGACTTATGCGCTATTTGCTTCGCACTCCCATCGGATACAAGTAGAGCGTATCAGCCGGTGTTGGAAATTGCTAAGGTTGTCGGTAACAAGTGCGGTATAGCCGTTCCTTTGGATTATCTCCAGAAAATTAAACAGACGCCTATGCTGAAAAACGAGATCGATAGCCAGAAAAGGCGAGATGCGCTCCAAGGCGCATTTAGGATTGTGGATGAACGATATGCGGGGAAACACATATTGGTGTTTGACGATCTTTATCGTTCCGGAGAAACTCTTAAAGCAATTTGCGAAACATTGGTTTCGCAGGGGAAAGTCGGAAAGATATTCGTTATTACGGCAACGCAGACAAGGTCGAAGCGATGAACGGTAAAGCTGAATTAAGTCTTTGGATAAGATTATCGCAAACCGAGAATATTGGCCCAAAAGGGTTCAATAGTATACTTTCTTTTCTAAAGCACGAGCATAAGAGCTTGTCTGATATTTTTAAGATGAACATCAAGGAGTTGGGAGTTTTGCTAGAAAAATGCAAGATCCGAAAAGGTGACCCACATAAAATTATTGAATCGAAGAATAGTAATTTTGATAAGTTGTTGACTGCTCTTGAAGAAAAACAGATAAATGTTTTGACATTAGATGATGAAAATTATCCAAAACGCATAAAAAATTTTCTAGGGGAAAATGCTCCGCCTGTACTATATGCCTTTGGAAATCTATCTTTATTAGATAAGAAATCACTAGCAATCGTAGGTAGCAGGCATGCCTCAGAAGAATCCATTAATATTGCGCAATCAATTGCTGGATCGATGGCGAAAAGCGATGTTTGCGTAGTAAGTGGATATGCGGCTGGCATTGATACTTCTGCGCATTGGGGAGCATTGAACAATGGCGGAACAACAATAATCGTTCTTCCGTTCGGCATATTTGATTTTAAGTGGAAGGAGCCGTTTCATTGTTTTGACGATTTAAATGAGGGGGCATTAATTCTTTCCGAATTTTATCCGACCACTAAATGGAATGCTTGGTCTGCTATGCAACGTAATAAGACAATAGTTGCTTTATCGGCGGGCGTTTTTGCTGTTGAGTTTACGGAAGATGGGGGAACGTTTGATACCATCAAAAGCACGATAAAATTAAAGAAGCCGCTATTCGTTACTAACAGTTCAGAAAATCGAAGAGTTTTAGAGAGAAATAGGATTTCCCCGGCTTTTATTGATATGGGATCGAAAAATTTCAATGAAGCTATTTTGGCAAAGATTGAACATGAATCTGATACGAACGATCGACAAATATCTTTGTTCTGATTGGTAGGCTAAATAACGTAGTCATAATAAGGCATAGGTTTTACTGGTTTATTCGGTTTAGCAGGTTTGTTGAAAATGGGTTCGCCTAAGGCGATGAGCCAACCCATGCTTCGTTTTCGGTAGATTTTTATAAGTAACGGTATTTCAGGTAGTTGTAGGGTTCGACTTTCGTCCACGACTCTCCGCTGTTTCTTCTTTTTAAATTCGCGTAATGGTGCGGAAATTTTTCCAATTGAAAAATACTTTTTTTACAAATTGCCATTTTGAATTGTTGAACTCAAGGATTGAAGCAGAAATAGTTTTGTTATTTTGTAAGGTGTCCAAATAAAATTCTTTTAAAATACAAACCGCCGTCCTGACAAAAAGCGAATCTAAGAATTTTATACCTTCCGCGCCGTTCTCAATGTATTCTTTAGCCTCTTTTAAATTGCGGTTCATTTCAACAAAAAGAATCCCGATGGCGAAATTCACGGCGTAGCTTTCAGCCCGCGCGTCTTTGACGTCAAAAATTTTGAGCATACTCAGCGCGAGCGCTCCGGCCTTTTTTGACGCGTAATGATGAAGGTCGGCAAAGGTTTTAAAGTCCAGGTTGTGAATATCTATTTCGATGGCCTCGGTTAAATCATCGAAAACAGTGCGCGGAATTTTAAACTGAACAACAACCGCGCGCAAGGCTTCATGAATGTGATGGTCGAGGGGCGAGCCGTTGTAAATATCTTCAATGGCCTGATTGAACTTCAAAAGGTTTTTTTCCGCGATGGGCTCGGTGTTTCGATGCGCAGGCTGGCTGTAAATGCGCCAAAGCGCGAAAATAGTAAAAACAGCGCAGCATTCCTCCGTTGAAAGAAACTTTGAAAGAAAATAAAACAGCGGCGAATTTTTACGGGTGATTTCTTCCGCGATCATAAAGCCCTGTTTAGCGGTTTTGAGGTGGGATAAATCCCGGAAGCCGGACTGTTCTCGGTTTTCGGTTTGGTCTTCTGTTAAATTGTCCATAATTTCTAAGAAAAGGAAAGCTTTTGATTGAAATGGTGTGTTTTTTCGATTACACTAAGGATACTTTAGTTTACTAACAGTTACAAAAAAAGCAACCGAAAATCTTTCTTACCCGCGTATGCCCTACATTGTTTTAGCCAGAAAATACCGTCCGCAAAAGTTTGATGAACTCGTCGGACAAGACCACATCACGCAGCTTTTAAAACAATCCTTCGAAAGCAAACGTTTAGGCTCCGCTTATCTTTTCTGCGGCCCGAGGGGCATCGGAAAAACCTCCTGCGCGCGCATCTTAGCCAAATCTTTAAACTGCCAAAAGGGCCCAACGCTTGATCCTTGCGGAGAATGTTCTCCGTGCAAAGAAATCGCGAACGCGACCAGCTTTGATGTGATTGAAATCGACGGCGCCTCAAATCGCGGCATTGATGAAATCCGCACGCTTCGGGAAAATGTGAAATTCGCTCCCAGTTACGGCCGGTTTAAAATTTATATTGTCGATGAAGTCCATATGTTAACGACCGAAGCGTTTAACGCGCTTTTAAAAACGCTTGAAGAGCCGCCGGAGCACGTGAAGTTTATTCTCGCCACGACCGCTCCGAGCAAAATTCCTGCCACGATTATTTCGCGCTGTCAGCGTTTTGATTTCAAAAGGCTTTCGGTCACGACGATTTCGCAAACCTTGGAAGGTATTTGCAAAAAAGAAAAATTAAAAATTGAAAGCGAAGCCTTGTTCGCGATTGCCAAAGCCGCGTCGGGAAGCATGCGGGATGCCTTAAGCATTTTAGACCAGTTGAGTTCAATCAGTGAGCGCAAAATTGAGGCGGGCGACGTTGTTTCCATGCTCGGCACCGTTGAGGTCGAACTTCTTTTTGAATTGGCCGACCATTTATCGCAAAAAAATTGCAAGGGCGCGCTTGAGGTTTTGGATAAAATTATTGATAAAGGAAAAGACGTCAAGCAGTTGGCCCGCGACCTGACCGAACATTTCCGCAATCTCATGATTATGAAAATCGGCGGAAAATCTTTAGGCGCTCTCATCGATTATCCTTTGGCGACGAAAGAAGTTCTTCTCGCGCAGTGTGAAAAATTTTCTTTGCCGCAAATTATTAAAATGATTGACCTTTTGATTGAATCGCAGGAAACGTCCCGCATTATGGATTCACTTCGCATTCCTTTGGAAATTTCGTTTGCGAAATTCACGCAAATTGAAAATGCTTCCGCCGCTGTTTCGCCGGCCGCAAAAATGATTCAACCCATTGTTTCAGCACCGGCAAAGGCATCGTCCTATAATCCGCCGGTTAAAGCCATGACTGCTCCCGTGAAGGTTTTATCCAACGAAAAAGGATTTGTGGCCTTGGGAGTGGATGAGTCCGAAAAAAAAGAAACTGAAGAAACTTTTAGCGCGACACCGGAAGATTTAAGCATTCCTCAGGAACTCAATCTCGAAATCATCCGCTCCATGTGGGATTCGATTGTACACGGCGTAAGCCGCCAGAGAATGTCGGTCGGGACGTATTTGCAGGAAGGTTTCGCGTACGCCGTAAAGGGCACAGTTTTAACGATTGGTTTTCCGCCGGAAGCGTCGTTTCATAAGGAATCACTCGAGCACAAAGATAATTCATTTTTTGTCGAAAGAATATTTTCAGAAAAGTTAAAGACGAATGTTAAATTAGAGTTTAAAATCATAGACGGTATCAAACCTCAGGAGCAGGAACCTTTTGTCAAGGAAGCCTTGGAAACATTTAAGGGAAAAGTTGTCAGCAAGTGGCAGAACGAATAATCTATGGCTTATCCAAAATTAATTGAAAATTTGATTACGAAGCTCATGAAATTTCCCGGCATCGGCCGGCGCAGCGCGGAGAGGATTGTCTTTTTTCTTCTCAATTCTCCCCGTGAAGACGCCAAGGAACTCGCGGAAGATATTCAAAGGCTGAAAGACGGCCTGCGCTTTTGCAGGATTTGCAATAATTTGAGTGAAACCGAAATTTGTTTGATTTGCAGCGACAGCGAGCGCGATGAAGCTTTGGTTTGCGTCGTCGAAGACCCGAAAGATGTTTTGGCGATTGAACGCACGGGAACGTATCACGGGCATTATCACGTGCTTTTGGGCGCTATCTCGCCGGCGGACGGGCGGGGGCCGGATGATATAAAAATTCATCATTTGGTGCGGCGCGTGAAGGAACAAAATATTAAAGAGATTGTGATCGCGACCGATCCGGACAGCGAAGGGGAGACAACCGCGCTTTTTATTTCAAGAGAACTAAAATCCACGGGAGTTAAAATAAGCCGTATCGGCCTTGGCATTCCGGTTGGCGGCGCGCTTGAGTACGCGGACCTATCGACGTTAAGCATGTCGCTTTCATCCCGCCGAGAAATCAAGGATTAATCAAATCAGCCGTTGACAATCGAGGTATTTTCAGTATAATCCCTTCATATTTATTTTAATTTATTCCCCTGTAGCTCAGCTGGTAGAGCAATTGGCTGTAAACAGGAGCATGAAAGGAGGTGGCGTTGGCAGGCAGAGATACGCGAACATATACCAATCGGCGTCTTTACTTAATCAATGCAGTAAGAAAGCGTCGTAAAAAAATTCGCCAGATGGCCGTTGAGTATAAGGGAGGCCGTTGCGAAAATTGTGGTTACAGTCGCTGTATCGATGCGTTGGAGTTTCATCATCGAGATTCTTCTAAAAAAGACTTCAGCATATCCGAAAAGGGATATACGAGAAGTTGGGTAAAAGTGAAGGAAGAACTGGATAAATGTGTTTTACTCTGTGCCAATTGTCACCGCGAATTTCATGCTCAAAATGCAGCTTCTACGGGAAACCGTAGTTGACAAAGCAGGCTAATTCAGGGAAGCCCTGAACCATATCGGTTTAGGGTAATCCTGAGCGAAGCCCTGCGAAGCCAAACGCGCAAGCAATTTGGCGAAGCGGG